>DKBI01000295.1 GCA_002451175.1 Betaproteobacteria bacterium UBA6904 | reverse complement strand
CTGACCCAGCCCGCGGTGTCGATGCAGGTGCAGCAGCTCGAGCACGAGGTCGGGCTGCCGCTCGTCGAGCAGCTCGGCCGGCGCCTCGACGTCACCCCGGCCGGGCGCGAGGTCGTCGAGTGCGCGCGCGGCGTGATCGCGCGCCTGCGCGAGGCCGAGGAGGCGCTCGAGGCGCTGAAGGGCGGCGGCGGCGGCGAGCTCTCGATTTGCGCCGTCAGCACGGCCAAGTACCACGTGCCGAAGCTGCTCGCCGAGTTCCGCCGCCTGCATCCCGGCGTGCGCGTGCGGCTCTCGGTGAGCAACCGCGAGGCGGTGGTGCGCGATCTGACGGAGAACACCGTGGACCTCGCGGTGATGGGCACGCCGCCGCGCGGCCTCGACACGATCGCGGTGCCCTTCGCCAAGCACCCGATCGCCATCGTCGCGGCGCCGGATCACCGGCTCGCCCGGCGCCGCCACGTGCCGCTCGGCGCGCTGGCGGAGGAGACGTTCCTGATCCGCGAGCCCGGATCGGGCACTCGCCGCGCCACCGAGCGGTTCCTCGCCGCGCACCGCTTCCGCCCGCGCGAGACGATCGAGATGAGTTCCAACGAGACGCTCAAGCAGGCGGTGATGGCGGGCATGGGCGTGAGCTTCCTGTCGCTGCACACGGTGGCGCTGGAGCTGGCGACGCGGCGCCTGGCCGTGCTCGCCGTCAAGGGCACGCCGCTCATGCGCGCCTGGCACGTCGTGCATCGCGCGAAAAAGCGACTCACGCCGGTCGCTCAGGCCTTCAAGGGGTTCCTCGTCGAGCACGGCGCGCGCGCCATCGAGCAGGCGCTCGGCTGAGGGGCACTAGAATTTCGCCATGATCGAGATGCCCTTCATGACCCCGCCGCGGTTCGTCAGCGGACCGCGCGACCCGGCCGATGCGCAGGCGGCGCACTGGTTCGTGTTCTGCCGCGATCGCCTGATGGTCGAGCTGGGGCCGCCGAGCGGCGCGCCGTCGGACGACCTGCGCGTTGCCTCGCGCGCGAGCTGGGCGCGGCTGCCCGCCGCGACGCACGGCGCCGTGGCGGCGCTCGCGCCGGTGCGCACGGTGTACCTGGGCCAGCTGGATGGCGCCGCGTGCTGGGCGGCCGAGATCGACGAGGCCGCGGAGGCGCCGCCCGGCACGAGCTGGGAGGGTTTGCGCGCGCTGTTCTCGGTGCTCGACGACGCGCACTTCGCGATCGCCGGGCGCGCCCAGCAGCTGCTCGACTGGGACCGCTCGCACCGCTTCTGCGGGCGCTGCGGAACGCCGACGCAGGCGAAGACCGACGAGCACGCGCGGGCCTGCCCCGCGTGCCGCCTCGTCGCCTATCCGCGCATCGCCCCTGCCGTGATGGCGCTGGTGCGCCGGGAGCGCGAGCTGCTGCTGGCGCGCGGGCCGCATTTCCCGCCCGGCATGTACAGCGCGCTCGCCGGCTTCGTCGAGCCCGGCGAAACGCTGGAGCAGTGCCTGCTGCGCGAGGTCGAGGAGGAGGTCGGCGTGCGCGTCGCCAACGCGCGCTACTTCGCCAGCCAGCCCTGGCCCTTCCCCCACTCGCTCATGATCGCCTTCGTCTGCGACTGGACGAGCGGCGAGCTGCGTCCGCAGGCGGGCGAAATCGAGGCCGCAGGCTGGTTCGATGTCGAGCGGCTGCCGCGGCTGCCGAGCCGCATCTCCATTGCCCGCCGCCTGATCGACAGCGTCGTCGCCGAAATCCGATTGGGGTCAGACCCCAAAAGCTAGGCGACGGTCTTCAGAACCTCGCGCGCGACGCTGAAGAGCTGGTCGATCTCGCTTTTCTGGATGATGAGCGGCGGCGCGAACGCCAGGATGTCGCCCGTGCAGCGGATGTAGGCACCTTTCTCGAAGGCCTTCAGGTGCGCCTCGAAACCGCGCGCGCCGACGGCGCCCGGACGCGGCGCAAGCTCCACCGCGGCGATCAGTCCGATGTTGCGGATGTCGATGACGTTCGGGCAGTCCTTGAGCGCGTGCGCCGCATCCTCCCAGTACTGCGCNNCAGGATGCCGTGGCGGTCGCAGATTTCGCGCAGCTTCTGCAGATAGCCCACCGGCGGCACGAATACGCCCGCCGAGCAGGCAATCGGCTCGACGATCACCGCGGCAATCGTCGACGGATCGTGCAGCTGGCACAGGCGCTCGAGGTCCTCCGCGAGCTCCGCGCCGTGTTTCGGCTGCCCGCGCGAGAACGCGTTCTTCGCCAGGTCGTGCGTGTGCCGCATGTGATCGACGCCCGTCACCAGCGCGCCGAAGATCTTGCGGTTGCCGACGATGCCGCCCACCGCCGTGCCGCCGAAATTGACGCCGTGATAGCCCTTCTCGCGGCCGATGAGGCGCACGCGGTGGCCTTCGCCGCGCATGCGGTGATACGCCAGCGCGAGCTTGAGCGCCGTGTCCACCGACTCGGAGCCCGAGTTGGTGAAGAACACGCGCGTCAGGCCCTCGGGCAGCAGCGGCCGGATGCGTTCGGCGAATTCGAACGCGAGCGGGTGGCCCATCTGGAACGGCGGCGCGAAATCGAGCGTCGCCACGCCGCGCGACACGGCGTCGACGATCTTCTTGCGGCAGTGGCCGGCGTTGACGCACCACAACCCCGCCGTGCCGTCGAGAATCTTGCGGCCCTCCGGCGTGTAGTAGTACATGCCTTCGGCGCGCGCGAGCAGGCGCGGGTGCTTCTTGAACTGGCGGTTCATCGAGAACGGCATGAAGAACGGCGAGTTCTCCAGTGTCGTCGGCATGCTGGCGCGGTCGTTCATGTCAGGGCCTCCTGGGTTTGGGCGACGCCGGCGCGCGCGAGGGCGGCCTGCAGCAGGACGTTGCAGCCGGCTTCGAGATCTTCCGGCGTCGCGCTTTCAAGTTCGTTGTGGCTGATGCCCCCTTCGCAGGGGATGAAGATCATCGCCGTCGGCGCCACGCGCGCGACGTACACCGCGTCGTGGCCGGCGCCGCTGACGAGGTCGCGATGCGAAAACCCGAGCGCCTGCGCGGCGGCACGCACCGCGCCGACCAGGTCGCGGTCAAATGCGCTCGGCGGAAAATAGACCACTTCCTGCATCGCGATGGCGACGCGGCATTCCGTTTCGATCACTCGCGCGCACGCCGTCAGCGCCGCCACCATCGCCCGCAGCGTGGCGTCCGTCGCGCTGCGCAGATCCACCGACAGGCGCACCTCGCCCGGCACGACGTTGCGCGAGTTCGGCACGACCTGCAGGGCGCCGACCGTGCCGCGCGCCTCGTCCGGATGCGAGCGCGCGATGCGGTTGACCTCGAGCACGAGCCGGCTCGCGCCGATCAGGGCGTCCTGGCGCGACGCCATCGGCGTCGGCCCGGCGTGCGCATCCTGACCGGTGACCACCACGTCGAACCAGCGCTGGCCGAGCGCCCCCTGCACGACGCCGATCGTCTTGCGCTCGGCTTCCAGAATCGGCCCCTGCTCGATATGCGCCTCGAAATACGCGCCGAGGCGCGGCGCCGGCGCATCGCCCGCATAGCCGATGGCGCGGAGCGCCTCACCCACCGTGGCGCCATCGGCGTCACGCTGCGCCAGGCAGTGCTCGAGTGTGAACACGCCCGCGGCCACGCCCGAGCCCATCATCACCGGCGTGAAGCGCGAGCCTTCCTCGTTGGTCCAGGAAATGATCTCCAGCGGCGCCCGCGTCGTGATGCCCGCGTCGTTGAGGCTGCGCACCACTTCCAGCCCCGCCATCACGCCGTACGCGCCGTCGTACTTGCCGCCCGAGGGCTGCGAATCGAGGTGACTGCCGATGCCCACGGGCAGCGCGTCGGGGTCGGTCCCGGCGCGCCGGCAGAAGATGTTTCCGATGCCGTCGACGCGCACCTCGAGCCCGGCAGCCCGCGCCCAGGCGACGAACTGGTCGCGCGCAGCGCCATCCACGCCCGTCAGCGTGAGGCGTCGTACCCCGCCCTTCAGCGTCGCGCCGAAACGGGCCATGGCCGCCAGCGACTGGCAAAGCCGCGGGCCGTTGACGCGTAGGGTGTCCATGGGATCGCAAAGCTTACTCCAAGGTCCGGCCGGCGTGGAGCACGTGTTTCGATTGGCGCTACACTCGCGCACCGGAGGAACGAGCCGATGACATCCCGAACGCGCAAACGCAGCCGTGCGATCACGCTCGTGCTCGCCGGCACGGCCGCGCTGACCGGATGCGAATCGCCGCTCGAGCAGCGCGACGCGTACCAGAGTCTCGCGGACTGCCAGCGCGACTGGGAGGCGCCGGCACAGTGCGAGCCCGCGCGCGATGGCCGCTTTGCCTCGAGCTATTACTACGGCCCGCCCTATTTCGGCTCGGCGTACCCGGATGGCCGCCCGCGACCGAGCCCGCATGCCATGGACGCGGTGTACCTGCAGCGAACCGGGTCGAGCTCGTCGCGGTCTTGGTCCGGCTCGCGTACGAGCTTTTCGTCCTCCTCCAGCGCCTCGTCCTCGCGGTCGTCGTCCTCCGGCAGTACCTCGCGCGGCGGATTCGGCTCGAGCGGCCGTTCCGCGTCGTCCTCGGGAAGCTGACCCGCGATGCGCCGGGAGACGCAGACCCCACGCACGAACTGGCGCGCGCGCTGCGAGGAAGCCGGGTTCGGCTTTCACACGCTGGACGATGCGCCCTACTGGGACGAGACGGCGTGCTACGCCTTCGACGCAGAGCAGGTTGACCGTCTCGAGGCCGCGACCGCCGAAGTGCATGCCCTGTGCATCGAGGCGGCGGCCGAAGTGGTCCGCGCGGGGCGTCTTGCCCAATTCGCCATTCCACCGCAGTACCATGAGCTGGTCGCCGAATCGTGGCGGCGCCGCGAACCGGCGCTCTACGGCCGGTTCGACTTCAGCTGGGATGGCGAGGGGGAGCCGAGGCTCCTGGAATACAACGCCGACACCCCCACCGCGCTCCTCGAGGCGAGCGTCGTGCAGTGGCACTGGCTCGAGGACACGCACCCGAAAGCGGACCAGTTCAATTCGCTGCACGAAAAGCTCATCGCCCGCTGGCGGGCGATTCGCGGGGAAACCGGCCTGCAGCGGTTGCACGTCGCATGCATGAAGGACAGCGACGAGGACCTCGGCACGGCCGAGTACCTGCGCGACTGCGCGCTGCAGGCCGGCTGGGACGCACGCCCCATCTTCGTCGAGGACCTCGGCTGGAACGGTCACGACTTCGTGGATCTCGACGAAGCGCGCGTGGAAGCGCTCTTCAAGCTCTATCCGTGGGAGTGGCTCGTGCGCGACGCGTTCGGTCCCCACCTGCTTGAGCGGCGCATGGTGCTCGTCGAGCCGGCCTGGAAGATGCTCCTCTCGAACAAGGCGCTGCTCGCGGTGCTCTGGGAATTGCACTACGGCCACCCGAACCTGCTGCCCGCCCACTTCACGCCGCAGCGCTTCGCGAGCGACTACGTGCGCAAGCCGCTGCTGTCGCGTGAGGGCGCCAACGTGACGATCCGCAGCCAGGGCGTCCTGCGCGAACAGCCGGGCGCCTACGGCGCCGAAGGCTACGTCTACCAGGGGATCGCGCCGCTGCCGGGATTCGGCGGGCGCTACCCGGTGATCGGCTCCTGGATCGTCGGCGAGGAACCCGCGGGCATGGGCATCCGCGAAGACGACTCGCCGATCACGAAGAACACCAGCCGTTTCGTCCCGCACTACTTCGTCTGAGGAGCACGCGATGGATTTCCTCGCCTTTTCGCTGTCCGGGTTCGACGACTTCCTGCTGTACCTCGGACTCTCGGTCGTCTTCGTCGCCGGGTTTCTGTTCATCTACATGCGCATCACGCCCTACCGGGAAATCGCCCTGATCCGCGCTGGCAACGCCGCCGCCGCCGCGAGCCTCTCGGGCACGCTCATCGGCTACGTGCTGCCGCTGGCGAGCGCGATCGAGCACAGCGTGAACCCCTGGGACATGATGCTCTGGGCGGCGATCGCGCTCGTCGTGCAGCTGCTCGTGTTCGTGATCGTACGGCTGCTGCTGCCCGACCTCACGCGCGCCATCAACGAGGGCCAAGTGGCCTCCGGCGTGCTGCTCGGCGCGCTCTCGCTCGCCGCGGGAATCCTCAACGCGGCTTCGATGACCTACTGAGTCGCCCGCCGCAGCCGAGGGCGCGCCCTCAGGCCGCGACGACCGTCTGGCGCTGCTCGCCCAGGCCCTTGATGCCGAGCGTCATGACGTCACCCGGCTTGAGGAAAACGGGACTCGGCTTGATGCCCATGCCCACGCCCGGGGGCGTGCCCGTGGTGATGATGTCGCCCGGCATGAGCGTCATGTACTGGCTGACGTGCGAGACGATGGTCGCCACGCCGAAGATCATGGTGCGCGTGTTGCCGGTCTGCATGCGCCGGCCGTTCACGTCCAGCCACAGGTCGAGCGACTGCGGGTCCTTGATCTCGTCGGTCGTGACGAGCCACGGCCCGATCGGGCCGAAGGTGTCCGCGCCCTTGCCCTTGTCCCACTGGCTGGTGGCGAGCTGGAAGCTGCGCTCGGAAACGTCGTTGACCACGCAGTAGCCGGCGACGTGGCGCAAGGCATCCGCCTCGCTCACATGGCGCGCCACGGTGCCGATGACGATGCCCAGCTCGACCTCCCAGTCCAGCTTGGTCGAGTTGCGCGGCTGGATCACGTCGTCGTTCGGCCCGCTGATGCAGGTCGTCGCCTTCATGAAGACTACCGGCTCCGAGGGGATCGCCATGCCGGCTTCCTTGGCATGGTCGCTGTAGTTGAGGCCGATGGCGACGAACTTGCCGATGCCCACGTACGGCACGCCCAGGCGCGGGCTGTTCGGCACCACGGGCAGCGTCTCCGGCTTGACCTTCGTCAGCCGCGCGAGCGAGCGCGGCGACAGCTCCGCCGGCCCGATCTGCGCGACGACCTTGGAGAGGTCGCGCACGCGCCCTTCGGCGTCCACCATGCCAGGCTTCTCGAAGCCGCTCTTGCCCCAGCGACACAGTTTCATATGGTCATTCCCCCGTCGATCGAATACATGTTGCCGGTCGCAAAGAGCGACTCGTCGGATGCCAGAAACACCAGGATTCCGGTGATGTCGTCCACGCCGCCCAGCCGCCCCATCGGCTGGCGCGCGATGAAATCCTTTTCCGCCTGCACCGGGTCGGCGAACGCCGCGATGCGCCCGCGCAGCGACGGCGTGTCCACCGTCCCCGGGCCGATGCAGTTGCAGCGAATGCCCCGCTTGACGTAGTCGGCGGCGATCGCCTTGGTGAGGCCGACCACCGCGGCCTTCGTCGTGCCGTAGACGAACCGGTTCGGCAGCCCCTTCACGCTCGAGGCGATCGAGCTCATGTTGATGATCGAACCCCGGCCCTGCTTGAGCATGCCGGGGAGGAAGGCGCGCGTCACCAGGTACATGGACTTCACGTTCAGGTTGAAGCTGAAGTCCCAGTCGGCGGGCGTGCAGTCGAGGATCGTGCCGTGATGCACGAACCCGGCGCAATTGAACAGCACGTCGATCGGCCCGACCTCCGCCGCGACGCGCCCGATGGCCGCCTCGTCGGTCGCATCCAGCGTCCGCGTGCGGATGCCGTCCACGCCCTCGATCTCGGCAAGCGCCTTGGCGTTGAGGTCCGTCGCCCAGACCTGCGCGCCCTCGCGCGCGAAGGCGAGCGCCGCGCCGCGACCGATGCCCTGCCCCGCCGCGGTGATGAACGCGACCTTGCCTGCAAGCCGTCCCGCCACTGGTGCCTCCTTCGGAAGGGCCCGAATTATACGACGCCGGTTCGCGGCCGCGGCCATGCGGGGAAGTTTGCCGGGGCCGATTCGGATCGCTTAGACTTCTCTCCCCGCCGCAACGAACGGACCGCTCAACCCCGCCCCCGCATGGCCGCCGTCACCCTCGCGCAGGTCCGCAAAGCCTTCGGCTCGACCGAAGTGGTGCACGGCGTCGACATCGCCATCGACGACGCCGAATTCTGCGTCCTCGTCGGGCCCTCGGGCTGCGGCAAGTCCCTGTTGAGCAGCGTGGACTTGCCGCAGCCCGAGGGCCCGACCAGCGTCACCAGTTCGCCAGGGCTGTATCCCCAGGAGCCGCCGCCAGCCCGTC
>DKBI01000321.1 GCA_002451175.1 Betaproteobacteria bacterium UBA6904 | reverse complement strand
CCGAACCAGGTGAACAACGTGCTTTGCTTTCCGTTCATGTTCCGTGGCGCGCTCGACGTGGGGGCCACGGCGATCACGACGGAGATGGAGCTGGCGGCCGTCGAGGCGATCGCCGCGCTGGCGCAGGCGGAGACCTCCGACGTGGTCGCCAACGCCTACGGCGGGGAGCAGTTGAGGTTCGGGGCGGACTACATCATCCCGCGTCCGTTCGATCCGCGCCTCATTGCGCGCATCGCCCCGGCCGTCGCACGGGCCGCCATGGAATCCGGCGTGGCCGCGCGCCCGATCGCGGACCTCGACGCCTACGAGGAATCGCTGGGGCATTTCGTGTATCACTCCGGGCTGATCATGAAGCCGCTCTTCATCGCGGCCAAGTCTGCGCCGAAGCGCGTGGTCTACGCGGAAGGCGAGGACGAGCGCGTGCTGCGCGCGGCGCAGACGGTGGTGGACGAGGGGTTGGCGCACCCGATCCTGGTCGGTCGCCCCCAGGTGGTGCAGCGGCGCATCGAGCGCCTCGGGCTGCGCATCCGCGCCGGGCGCGAGTTTGATCTGGTGAACCCGGAGTTCGATCCGCGGTACCGGGACTACTGGACGACGTATCACCGGCTGACCGAGCGCAAGGGCGTGTCCCCGGAATACGCCAAGATCGAGATGCGGCGCCGCCTGACGCTGATCGGCGCGATGATGATCTACAAGGGAGAGGCGGAGGGCATGCTCTGCGGCATGTTCGGCACGCATGCGCTGCATCTGCAGTACATCGACCAGGTGATCGGGCTGCGCCCGGGCGTCAAGCGCTATGCCGCAATGAACGCCCTGATGCTGCCGGGGCAGACGGTATTCATCTGCGACACCTACGTGACCCCCGACCCGGACCCGGAGAGCATCGCGGAAATGACCCTGCTCGCCGCGGAGGAGGTACGCCGCTTCGGCATCGTACCCAAGGTCGCGCTGCTGTCGGCATCGAACTTCGGCTCCGTCGACCTCGCGTCCTCCCGCAAGATGCAGCGCGCTCTGGCGCTGCTCGGCGAGCGTGCGCCGGAACTGGAAGTCGAGGGCGAGATGCATGGCGACGCGGCGCTTTCCGAGGAGATTCGGCTGCGGGTATTCCCCCATTCGCGGCTCAAGGGCGCGGCCAACCTGCTCATCATGCCGACGCTCGACGCAGCGAACATCGCCTTCAACCTGCTGAAGACCACGGCAGGCGACGGCGTGACGATCGGGCCGATCCTGCTCGGCGCGGCGCGCGCGGTGCACATCCTCACGCCGTCGGCGACGGTGCGACGGATCGTCAACATGACGGCGCTTGCCGTCGTCGACGCGGGCGCGCCCCGCGGCCAGGAACAGTCCCTGTTCTGATCCGCATGCGGCCACTCGTCGACGGCGCCCGTGCGCGGGCGCGCTGATCCATGACGGGCGCGGTGCCGCGTGCGGGGTTGGTGCTGACGGGGGGCGGTGCCCGGGCGGCCTACCAGATCGGCGTCGTCAAGGCGGTGCGCGACATCCTCGGCAATCCTGCCCGGAACCCTTTTCCGATCGTGTGCGGCACCTCGGCGGGGGCCATCAACGCCGTCGCGCTGGCAGCGTTCGCCGAGCATTTCTCCCGGGCGGTGGGAAATCTCATCGAGGTCTGGGAGAACATGCGTTGCGAGCTGATCTATCGCACCGACGCGCCGAGCATCCTGCGGCGGGGCGCGCGCTGGCTGGGCGCGATGATCTGGCTCTCGCGGCGGAATCCCATCTCGCTGCTCGACAACGCGCCGTTGCGCGAGCTGCTGGCGAAATTCCTGCCGTTCGACCGCATCCAGGCGAACATCGATTCCGGCGCGCTGTACGCGGTCAGCATCACCAGTTCGGGCTACACCAGCGGCCAGAGCGTGTCTTTCTTTCAGGCCGGCGCCGGCGCCGAGGGCTGGGAGCGCAACCAGCGCGTGGGCGCGGCAGTGAAGCTGGGGCTCGATTACCTGCTCGCGTCATCCGCGCTGCCGTTCATTTTTCCGGCGGTCAAGCTGCACCGGGAGTATTTCGGCGACGGCTCGATGCGGCAGATCGCGCCGGTGAGCCCGGCACTGCATCTCGGCGCGGATCGCGTCCTCGTCGTGGGCACCGGGCGCCAGTCCGCGGACGCGGCGCGTCAGCGCTCCAACGTGTACCCGTCGGTTGCGCAGATCGCGGGCCACGCGCTCAATTCCATCTTTCTCGACACGCTGATGGTCGATATCGAGCGCATGGAGCGCATCAACCGCACGCTGAGCCTGTTGCCTGAAGATACGGGCGCCCGCGGCCGCGTCCAACTGCGGCCGATCAAGGTGCTGTTCATTTCGCCCTCTCAACCGATCGAGCGCATCGCCGCGCGCTTCGTGCACGAACTGCCTCCGATGGTGCGGTTCGCGCTGCGACCCACCGGTGGCATGGCGCGCTCGGGCTCGAATTTGGCCAGCTACCTGCTGTTCGAAGAACCATTCTGCCGCGCGCTGGTCGATCTGGGATATCAGGATACGATTGGGCGTGAACCCGAGGTGCGTGCGTTTTTCGAAGGGACTTGACGTATGAGCGACCCGCAGAACCCGCAGGACCCGTTCGAGGCGTTTCGCCGCCTGTGGGGGCCGCTCGGCGTGCCCGTGCCGGGGCTCACCATGCCGACGCTGGATCCGCAGGAGATCGAAAAGCGCATTGCGGAGCTGAAGTCGGTCGAGGCCTGGCTCAGCATGAATCTGAACATGCTGCGCATGGCGATCCAGGGCCTGGAAATGCAGAAGGCTACGTTGCAGGCCGTGCGCGCCACCGCGGACGCGGGCAAGGATGCGGTGGCGGCTGCTGCGCAGCAGCCACTATTCTGGCCCTGGACCGCGATGCAGCAGGCCATGAACCTGTCGGCATCCGCTTCCGAATCACCCGATCCCAACTCAAAAGAGGAGAAATCATCGTGACCAAGGCAATTCGCTTTCACAAGACCGGCGGACCGGAGGTACTTCAGCTCGACGACGTGACCGTGCCCGATCCGGGGCCGAATCAGGCACGCATCCGGCATACGGCGATCGGCGTCAATTTCATCGATACCTATCAGCGCAACGGGCTGTACGCCATGCCGTTGCCCTGCGTGGCCGGCAACGAGGGCGCGGGCATCGTCGAGTCCGTCGGGCCCGGCGTGACGCACCTGAAGCCGGGTGACCGCGTCGCCTACACCGGCGCGCCTCCGGGAGCGTATGCCGAGGCCCGGCTGTTCGCCGCGGACCGTCTGGTCCCCATTCCCGAGGGCGTCAGCGACGAAGAGGCGGCGTCGATGATGCTGAAGGGCATGACGGTCTGGTATCTCATCCATCGCACCTATGCGGTGAAGCCGGGCGATACCGTGCTCTGGCACGCGGCGGCCGGCGGGGTCGGGTTGATCGCCTGCCAGTGGCTCAAGGCGAAGGGCGTGACGATCATCGGGACGGTGGGCTCGGACGAGAAGGCTGCGCTGGCCAAGGCGAATGGCTGCGACCACGTGATCGTGTACACGCGGGAGAACTTCACGCAGCGGG
Source organism: Betaproteobacteria bacterium UBA6904 (assembly GCA_002451175.1). Taxonomy (GTDB): domain Bacteria; phylum Pseudomonadota; class Gammaproteobacteria; order Burkholderiales; family SG8-39; genus 2-02-FULL-66-14. The sequence continues at coordinate 1,262 of DKBI01000321.1, read as the reverse complement.
TCAAGGAGATCACCGGCGGCAAGGGCCTCCCCGTCGTCTACGACTCGGTCGGCAAGACCACCTGGGAAGGCTCGCTCGACTGCCTGCGGCCACTGGGGCTCATGGTGTCGTTCGGCAATGCATCGGGCGCCGTGGCGCCGATCAACGTCGGCATCCTGGCGCAGAAGGGCTCGCTGTTCCTGACCCGACCGACGCTCGTCAACTACATTGCGGCGCGTGCCGATCTCGAGGCGGCGGCCGAGTCGCTGTTCGGCATCGTGCGTTCCGGCAAGGTGAAGATTTCGGTCACCGGCCGGTACCCGCTGGCCGACGCGGCGCAGGCGCATCGCGATCTGGAGGGGCGGAAGACGACGGGCTCGATCGTGCTCCTCCCCTGAGCACCAGGAGCTGGTTCAGGAACACGGCGGCGACGACCAGCGCGCCGCCGGCGAGCGCCGCGGCGCCCGGGTGCTCGCCGACCGCGATCCACACCCAGAGGGGCGCCAGCACCGGCTCGGCCAATCCGATCAGGCCGAGTTCGCCCGCGCTCAGCCGGTGGTAGGCGCGCGTCATGAGCACGAGCCCGCAGCCAATCTGGACGACGCCGAGCGCGGCCACGACCGCCAGATCACGGGCGGCAATGGCGAGGGGCCAGGCGAGCAGTGCGGCGGCGGCGGCCCCGATTGCCGACGCGAGCAGGGCGGCGACCGTCGGATCGGTCGACGCAGACGCCCGCCGCAGCACGATGTAGTTGATCGTGAAGCAGAGGGGCACGCCGAGGGCGAGCAGGTTCCCGGCCAGTTCGCCGACCTGCCAGGCCTCCGAAAACATCAGTCCGCAGCCGCCGAGCGCCGCGGCGATCGCCAGCCAGGTGCCCGCGCGCGGTCGCTCGCCGAGGAACGCCCACGCCGCCGCGGCGAGAAACAGCGGCCCGGTGCTCATCAACGCCGCGACATTGGCCACAGTCGTCCGGCTGATGGCAAAGATGAAGAAGAAGAAGGTTGCCGCGAGAAAGCCCGCGGAGACGAACCCCGGCATGCCGCTGGCGCGGATGCGCGCCGGCAGCGCCCGGCCGTGCCAGGCCACGAGCACGCAGGCAATGAACAGGCCTGCGAACACCGACCGCCAGAACACGATTTGCGGCGCCTGCAGCGCGGGCAGATGGCGAACGAACACGCCGCCCGTCGAGAAACAGACCGCGGCCCCGGCCATCAGCAGGGCGCCTTTTAACCGTTCGGGTACCAAGCTAGAATCTTCGCGGGAGGGCGCGATTGTACGCGGCC
>DKBI01000134.1:285-7734 GCA_002451175.1 Betaproteobacteria bacterium UBA6904 | reverse complement strand
CTTGCGCTGTGCGCCGCCCTGCCGACGGCGGCCCTGGCCCAGTCGGATGTCTTCCCGTTCGGCGACCCGAAACTCGGCCAGAAGGTGTACGAGGCGAAATGCAACGGCTGCCACGTGCAGCGTTTCGGCGGCGACGGCTCCAGCATCCTCAAGCGCGAAGGGCGCAAGGTGTCGGGGNNTTTCCCAGCTTGGGCCGCGCGGCCAGGTAGGCCGGCTTGTCGCAGCAATAAGCGGTGATGCGGCAGATGTGTTCGGCGCGCCCGCCCGCCTCGGCGAGCACGGCGAGGATGTTCTTCAGCGCCTGCTCGAACTGGGGCGCGATGTCTTCCGAGTGAAACGTCTGCTGGGCATCCCAGCCGACCTGACCGGCGACGAAGACGATTCTTCCGGCGGGCACCGCAATGCCGTTCGCGTAACCGATCGGCGGTGACCATCCGGCGGGCAGCAGGACATCCATGGGCGATCTACTCCGCTTGGTGTGGGGGGTCGGGGTCGCGATCCCAGTCCGCGCCGGGCTTTGCGACCTTCTTCATCCACTCGCGAATCAGGCGGATGTGCTCGCGTTCCTCGGCGGCCATCTCGCGTGCGATCCGCTTCACGTCCGTCGGGGCCGTCGAGCGCGTGATGCCCGTGAAGAAGCTCGCCGCGCGCTGCTCGCACTCCAAGGCCAGCTGGAGCGCGTGATAGGGCTGCATCAGGTAATGCAGTTCCCCCAGTGGCGCGGACTCGGGGGCTTCCGAATGCAGCCACATCCAGGCTTCCGCGCTGGAGGGCGGCTTCGTCCAGCCCATTTCCTGCAGGATCTTGTCCGCGTGCAGGCCCTCGATGCGCGCGAGCTTGCGGAACATCTGCGCCAGGTCCCGGTTGTTGTGCACCTCCATCTGCTCGGCGAACTCCGTGTAGCGATCGCGCGCGTCGTTCTCCATGGCGTAGGCCTGCACCATGAAGTCGGCGTAGGCGCCGCTGGGCTCGCGGGCGGGCCGCACGGCCGGGCGCTTGCGGGGCGCGGCCTTCACGCCCCGCGGCTTGGGCGCTGCCGGCTGCGGTCTGCGCGTCTTGGCTTTCTTCGCATTCATAGGCTGAACTCCGATTCCAGCGCAGCCACCTCCTGACGGGGGCGACCCATGGTGGGCTGGTACACCTTCCGATGTCCGGCGTAGAGCACGCCGATGTTGAAGCCGTCGTCCGTCATGAGCCGGCGCGCCGCGCGCGCCGCGTCGTCCGTGGGCGCCACCGGCGCGGGATGCACCATGTCCTTCCACGCGCGCTGCTCCGGCCGGAACGTGACGCACGGCGACAGGACCTCGACGAACGAAAAACCGGGATGCCGGATCGCCTGCGCGATCAGCTCCGCCGTGCCGTTCGGGTCGGTCGAGGTGGCGCGCGCAATGAAATTGGCGCCGGACGCGAGGGCGATGACGAGCGGATGGAATTCGCGCAGGCCCGTGCCGTGGGGCGCGAGCTTGGAATCCCAGTCCGGCTCGGTCGTCGGCGAGGGCTGGCCCTTCGTCATGCCGTAGNNGCCGCCGATCGAGTAGCCGTCGCCATCGCCCCCGGCGGCGATCACGGTGAGCTCGGGACGCGCGACCTTCAGGCCGGTGGCGGCCGGCAGCGCGCGACCGTGGACGCCGTGGAATCCGTAGCACGTCGTATAGGCGGGAATGCGCGAGGAGCAGCCGATTCCGGAGACCACGGCGACGTTTTCGGGCCGCACGCCCAGGAGCGAGAGCGCCTTGGTGATCGACGACAGCACCGTGTAGTCGCCGCAGCCGGGGCACCAGACCGGCTTGACGTCGGACTTGAACTGCTGCGGTTTGAGCACTTCCGCGGGCGCGTTCATGCGCGGCTCCATTCCAGGATCTTGCGATGGATCTCGTCCGGGCGCACGGGCAGCGGACCGGGTTTGCGAAAACTCGTCAGCTCGCAGGGCAGATCGTACTCCGCGCGCAGGTAGCGCAGGAACTGTCCGCCAAAGCTCTGCTCGACGACCAGCGCGCGCTTCACGCCTGCAAGCGCGCGATGGAGCTTGGCGGGTTGCGCGGGCGACATCAGGCGCAGCGACAGCAGCCGTCCGGAAATGCCGTCGCGCCGCGCGCGCGCAAACGCCTCGCGGACGGCGCCGGTGCACGAGCCCCAGGTGATCACCGCGAGCTCGCCTTCGCCTTCGATCTCGGCCCAATGGTCGCCGTAGTCGATCGAGGCCAGCTTGCGGGCGCGCTTCTCGAGCTGCGCGAGATGGTCGGCCGCCGCCGAAGACGGCGTTCCCCGCTCGCCGTGCTCGAGGCCGTCTGCGGTGTAGGCAATCCCGGCCGTTCCCGGGATCGCCATCGGCGACACGCCGGTCGGGGTCAACGCGTAGCGCTTGTAGTCGGGGGCATGGGCGGGGGCGCGCTGCCGGGCGCCGGCGAACGTGACGGTGGCCGGCTCTTCGACCACCGCGCGCGCCTGGCCGAAGAACTGGTCCGACAGGACGATGGCCGGTACCTGGAGCGTCTCGGCGAGGTGCGTCGCCCATTGCGTCGTCAGCAGGCAGTCGGCGACCGAGTTCGGCGCCAGCACCAGATGCGGGGCGTCGCCATGCAGGCCGTACATCGCGATGTTGAGATCGGCCTGCTCCGTCTTCGTGGCGATGCCCGTGGAAGGCCCGGTGCGCATGACGTCGACGACCACGATGGGAATCTCGGCGGCGACGCCGAGGCCGAGCGCCTCGATCATCAGCGACAACCCCGGTCCGGAAGTGGCCGTGAGCGAGGGCAGGCCGCCGTAGGAGGCGCCCAGGATCATGTTGATCGAGGCCAGCTCGTCCTCGGCCTGGACGAGCGTGCCGCCGACTTCGTCGAGCGCGGGTGCCATCCATTCGAGCAGCTCGGTCGCGGGCGTGATCGGGTAGGCCGCAACGAANNCGCACGCCGCCGCGAATCGCGCCGAAGCCGGCCGCCTGATTGCCGGTGATGAGCCAGCGCTTCGTGGATGCGGGCGTCGGCGCCAGCGGATAGGTCGCGCCGATCCTTCCCGCCTCGGCCTCGCCGGCGGCGACCGCGGCCAGCGACGCGGTGAGGGCATCGCCGCCTTTCTTCATCGACTTGGTGACGGCGGCGCGCAAAGAGTCGCTGGGCAGGCCGATCAGGCCGCCCAGCAGCCCGAGCGCCACCATGTTCGGCCAGCCGCCCGAAATCTTTTTGGCGAGCGCCTTCAACTCAACCGGGGCGTAGCGCGCACCGCCCTTGAGAAAGATCTCCGGCGGCTCGCCCTGCGCCGGATCGCCGACCACGAGGCTCGCCGCCTCGAGGGGCAGTTCGGCGGCGAAGCGCGCCACGTTGCCCCAGTCCACCGCCGCCAGGACCTGATAGCGGTCGTCCACGCTGTCGCAGGGCGTCGTCGAGATGCGGATCATCGCCGCGGCCTCGCCGCCGCGGATCTGCGGCCCGCTCGAGCGCGTCATGAGGCCGTAATAGCCGGCGTGCGCGGCCGCCTCGAGCAGCATGTTGCCCGCGGTCATCACGCCGGCGCCTCCGCTGCCGGCGAGCGCGACCGACACGCTCTGCAATCCTTTGCCTGGGTCCTTCACGCGGTCCTCCTTGCAGCCGCCATTTACGCTGAACGGCCTGCGATTTGTTTGTGCCAGATCAAATCCGCGGCCCCGCGCCCGCGCTATCAATGGCGACATTCGGAGGGGCGGTCCGCAGCAACCCGGGCTTCGTTGACCCTAAATCGGTATTGCGGTACTGTAATACCACATTGAGGAAAGAATGAACAGATGGCGGCGAGCGCGACACGCTGGGTGATGACGGCGCCCCAGGCGCCGATGGAGCGGCAGGCCTTCGATCCGCAGCCGGGGCCGGGCGAAGTCGCCGTGGCGGTGGCGGGGTGCGGCGTCTGCCATACCGATCTCGGCTATTTCTACGATGGCGTGCGCGTGAACCACGCGCTGCCGCTGGCGCTGGGACACGAAGTGAGCGGTCGCGTGGCGCTCGCCGGGCCGGGCGCCGAGGGCTGGATCGGGCGCGCGGTCGTCGTGCCGGCGGTCCTGCCGTGCGGCGAGTGCGATCTGTGCCGGCGCGGCCACGGNNGTGACGACGCCCTACGAGGCGGTGCGCCGCGCCGGCGTTGCGCCGGGCGCGCTGGCCATCGTGGTCGGCGTCGGCGGCGTGGGCGGCTACTGCGTGCAGATCGCGGCCGCCATGGGCGCCCGGGTCGTGGCGATCGACGTGGACGACCGCAAGCTCGAGGCGCTGCAACCCCATGGCGCCGCACTGACGCTGAATGCGAAGACCCACGATCCCAAGGCGATCAAGGCCGCGATCGGCGCGTTCGCGAAGGCCCAGGGCCTGCGCGCCACCGAGTGGTGCATCTTCGAGTGCTCGGGCACCGCGGCCGGCCAGCTGACGGCCTACGGCCTGCTGGTGCACGGCGCCACGCTGGCGGTGGTGGGATTCACCATGGACAAGGTGGAAGTGCGGCTGTCCAACCTGATGGCGTTCGATGCGCGCGCCATCGGCAACTGGGGCTGCCCGCCGGAGCGCTATCCCGAGGCGCTGGCGCTGGTGCTCGACGGCCGCGTCCAGGTCAAGCCGTTCGTCGAGCGCCATCCGCTGGCCGACATCAACCGGATTTTCGAGGCCGTTCACCAGCGTCAGATTTCCCGGCGCGTGGTGCTGGTCCCCAACTGAAAGGAAACTGCCATGGCCGCAATCATCAAGAACCACGATCTCGCGGAGCTCTCCGTTCCCGGCGTGAAGGTGGAAAAGGTGCCGGCGAAGACGCCGGACGGGCGCGTCGCCGAGGGGCTCTACAACGGCTGGATCTGGCTCGACAATCCGCAGCAGTACAACTCGTACACGACCGACATGGTGAAGGGCGTGATCCTCGCCTTCCGCGCCCTGTCGAACGCGCGCGACGTCGCCACGGTCGTCTTCACCGGCGTCGGCGACCGGGCGTTCTGCACGGGCGGCAACACCAAGGAGTACGCGGAGTACTACGCGGGGCACCCGCAGGAATACCGGCAGTACATGCGGCTGTTCAACGANNGAGACGGCGCGCGTGTACGATGAATTCGGCCGGCAGGTGTTCGGCAAGCCGAAGACCGGCGAGGCGCTGAAGGCCGGCAAGGCGCTGATGGCGAAGGGCAAGGTCGATCTCTCGGCGCTCGACGCGAAGGTGGAGGAGCTGTGCGCGAAGATTCTCCTCACGTTCCCGGACTGCACCACCAAGACGCTGGAGGAACTGCGCAAGCCCAAGCTCGAGACGTGGAACCGCAACAAGGAGGATTCGCGCGCGTGGCTGGCGCTCAACATGATGACCGAGGCGCGCGCCGGGTTCACCGCCTTCAACGAAGGCCCCAAGGACGACCGCGAGATCGATTTCGTGAAGCTCCGGCAGGCGCTGGCGCGCAACGAGAGCTGGGTCGGTCCGCTGCACGATGCCATCCAGCCGAAGGCGAAGAAGACGGCATGAGCGAGTCCCCGCTCAAGGCCTGGCGGGAACGCGACGGGCAGCTCCTGCGGCTGCGCCTCGCGCGACCGAAGGCGAACCTCATCGACGCACCGATGATCGCGGCGCTGGACGGCGCGTTCGCCGCGCACGCCGGCAACACCGGGCTGCTCGCAGCGCTGGTCGACCACGAGGGGCCGCACTTCTCGTTCGGCGCCTCGGTGGAGGAGCACCTGCCCGCCCAGTGCGCGCAGATGATCCGCGGCCTCCACGCCCTCATCGAACGCATGATCGACTGGCCGAAACCGATCCTCGTGGCGGTCAAGGGGCAGTGCCTCGGCGGCGGGCTGGAATTCGCCTCCGCCGGCAACCTCCTGTTCGCCGCGCCCGACGCGCAGTTCGGGCAGCCGGAAATGAAGCTCGCGGTCTTCGCGCCGGCGGCGTCGTGCCTGCTGCCCGAGCGCACCGGCCAGGCGCGCGCCGAGGACCTGCTCTACTCCGGGCGCTCCATCGACGCGCAGACCGCGCTCGCCTGGGGCCTCGTCAACCAGCTGGCGGAAGATCCCGCGGCCGCCGCGCTCGAGTACTTCGACCGCCATCTCGCGCCGAAGAGCGCGGCATCGCTTTACTATGCCGTGTGCGCAGCGCGCGCGCCCTACGCCAAGCGGGTCAAGCAGCGCCTCGCGGAGGTCGAGCGACTGTATCTGGACGGACTGATGAACACGCGCGACGCCGTGGAGGGCCTGCAGGCCTTTCTCGAGAAGCGCGCGCCCAAATGGGAGCACCGATGAAACCCCAGGAGATTGTCGCGCGCTGCGAAGCGCTCTTCGAGGACCTGAACTTCAACGCGGTCAAGGCGTGGAAGGCTGCGCAGCCGGGCCGGCAGGCGATCGGCTACATGCCGGTGTACGTGCCGCACGAGATCATCCACGCGGCGGGCATGCTGCCGGTGGGCATCTTCGGCGGCGGCGACCAGATCGAGGTCATCCAGGGCGACGCGTACTACCAGAGCTACATCTGCCGGATCCCGCGCTCGACCGTCGAGCTCGGCCTGACGGGGCGGCTCGACTGCCTCGACGGCATGCTGTTCCCGTCCATCTGCGACGTGATCCGCAACCTGTCCGGCATGTGGCAGATCATGTTCAAGGACAAGTACGTCCGTTACATCGACGTGCCGCAGAACTACGACGACGCCATCGGCGGCACGTTCTACATCCACGAGATGCAGCACCTGCGCGACGACCTCGGCAAGCTGCGCGGCAAGCCGATCAGCGACGCGGAGCTGAATGCCTCGATCGCGGTCTACAACGAGAACCGCCGCGCGATCCGCGACCTGTATGCCTACCGGGCGCAGAAGCCGTGGCAGGCGCCGACCTCCGAGGTCTACCTGCTGCTGCGCGCCGGGTGCGTCCTGCCGCCGGAGGAGCATACGCAGCTCGTGCGCGAGTACATCGCCGCCACCGACGCGGAAAAGCGCGCCCAGCGGGACAACGCGCGCGTCGTCATGACCGGGTCGTTCTGCGAGCAGCCGCCGCTGGGGCTCATCAAGTCGATCGAGATGTCGGGCTGCTACGTGGTGGACGACGAGTTCATGCTCGCCTTCCGCTGGCTGATGGACGACGTGCCCGCGGACGGCAATCCGCTGGAGGAACTCTCGAAGGCGTTCCTGCACCGCTCCGCGCAGAGCTCCTCGAAGTACGACGACCGCAAGGAGGACAAGGGGCGCTACCTGCTGCACCAGGTGCGCAGCCGCGGCGCGGAGGGCGTGATCTTCGCCGCGCCGTCGTTCTGCGACCCGGCGCTGCTCGAGCGGCCCATGCTGCAGGAAGTCCTCGCCAAGCAGAAGATTCCCTACACGGCGTTCAAGTACGCCGAAAACACCGGCCAGATGGCCCCGATTCGCGAGCAGGCGGGCACCTTCGCCGACTCGATCAAACTGTGGAGCGCCGCATGAGCACCCCGATCCAGGTACCGCAAAGCACGAAGAAGCCGCAGAACGTCCAGAAGGAGGACGCGATG
>DKBI01000134.1:0-261 GCA_002451175.1 Betaproteobacteria bacterium UBA6904 | reverse complement strand
TTCGAGCTGATCCGCCAGAAGTACAACTGCGAGACGGTGATGCTGCACGTGCCGTACCAGGGCGACGGCAAGGTCTCCCCCGCCATGCGCGACTACGTCGTGAAGCAGCTCAAGGAGAAGGTGATCCCGACGCTGGAGAAGGTGTCGGGCGTCAAGTTCGACATCGACCGGCTGCGCGAGTACATGCGCGAATCCGTGAGGGCCGAGGAGAACCTGGTGCGCGTGCTGCAGTCGGCCAAGAACCGGCCCAGCCCGATCGAC
>DKBI01000327.1 GCA_002451175.1 Betaproteobacteria bacterium UBA6904 | reverse complement strand
CAGGACACCGCGGAGCTGTTCTTCGACAACGTCGAAGTGCCCGCGGAGAATCTGCTCGGGCAGGAGAACAACGGCTTCATCTACCTGATGCAGGAACTGCCCTGGGAGCGCATGCAGATCGCGATCGGCGCCGCGGCCAAGAGCGAGGCCGCGATCGAGTGGACGATCGCCTACGTGCGCGACCGCAAGGCGTTCGGCAAGACCGTGGCGAGCTTCCAGAACACGCGCTTCAAGCTCGCGGAGCTGGCGACGCAGACGCAGGCGATGCGCGTGTTCGTGGACCGCTGCATGGAACTGCTGCTCGACAAGCAGCTCGACACCGCGACCGCCTCGATGGCGAAGTACTGGGCCACCGATCTCGAGAACCGCATCATCGACGAGTGCGTGCAGCTGCACGGCGGCTACGGGTTCATGTGGGAGTACCCGATCGCGCAGGCCTACGTCGACGCCCGCGTGACGCGAATCTACGGCGGCACCAACGAGATCATGAAGGANNGCGCTGCGCACGCCGCGCGGCAAGGGCAAGAAGGACGGCTCGCTGCACGAGGTGAAGCCGATATCGCTGCTCACGGGCGTGCTGCGAGAGCTCCAGCAGCGGCACGACCTCGATACCGGGCAGGTCGACGACGTCGTCATGGGCTGCGTGACGCCGATCGGCGAGCAGGGATCCTGCATCGCGAAGACCGCGGCGCTCGCCGCGGGCTGGGACTTCCGGGCTTCCGGCGTGCAGCTCAACCGTTTCTGCGCCTCCGGGCTGGAGGCGGTCAACATGGCGGCGCAGAAGGTGCGCTCGGGCTGGGAGGACCTGGTCGTCGCGGGCGGCGTCGAGTCGATGTCGCGCGTGCCGATCGGCAGCGACCGCGGGCCCTGGGCCTGCGATCCGGAGACCAATTTCGACACCGCGTTCATTCCGCAGGGCATCAGCGCCGATCTGATCGCGACGCTGGAGGATTTCAGCCGCGAGGACGTCGACACCTTCGCCATCGGTTCGCAGAAGAAGGCGGCGGCGGCGCGCGAGGCGGGGCGCTTCGCGAAGTCCGTCGTGCCGGTGAAGGACGCGATCGGCGACGTGATCCTCGGCGAGGACGAGTTCATCAAGCCGCACACGACGCTCGAAGGTCTCGCCTCGCTCAAGGTGTCCTTCGACAAGATGGGCGAGATGGGCTATGACGCGGTGGCGATCCGGCGCTATCCGCAGGTCGAGCGCATCCGGCACGTGCACACGGCCGGCAATTCGTCGGGCATCGTCGACGGCGCGGCCGCGGTCCTGATCGGCACCGAGGAGAAGGGCCGCGCTCTCGGCCTCGCGCCGCGCGCGCGCGTGGTTGCGGTGGCGCTGTCCGGCGCGGACCCGACGATCATGCTCACGGGGCCGATGCCCGCCGCGCGCAAGGCGCTCGCCAAGGCCGGGATGACGATCGACCAGATCGACCTGTTCGAGATCAACGAGGCCTTCGCGGTCGTGCCCATGAAGTTCATGAAGGAGCTCGGCGTGCCCGCGGAGAAAGTGAACGTGAACGGCGGCTCGATTGCCATGGGCCACCCGCTCGGCGCGACCGGCGCGATGATCCTCGGCACGCTGATCGACGAGCTCGAGCGCCGCAAGCTGCGCTACGGCCTCGCCACCTTGTGCATCGGCGGCGGCATGGGCATCGCCACCATCGTCGAGCGCGTCTAAGAACCCAAAAGGGGTCAGACTCCTTCGTGCCAGAGTAGCGGGTCGCACGCGTCATGAGCCAGCCGCGATGCGCCTGACTCTGTCCCCAAGGAGTCTGACCCCGAGGAGTCTGACCCCATGAAAACGATTCGATATGAGAAGGACGGCGAGGGCGTCGTCACGCTGACGTTCGATGCGCCGGGCGCGCCGGTCAACACGGTGTCGACCGAGTGGCAGGCGGATTTCGAGGCCGCGGTCGCGCAACTCCAGCAGGACAAGCACGCGCTCTCGGGCGTCATCATCACCTCCGCGAAGAGCACGTTCTTTGCCGGCGCCGAGCTTAAGGAACTCGTTCAGGCGCAGCCCGCGGACGCGCCGCGCGTGTTCGCGATGGTCGAGCGCATGAAGAAAGGCCTGCGCGCGCTGGAGAAGCTCGGCAAGCCGGTGGTCGCGGCGATCAACGGGTCGGCGCTCGGCGGCGGCTGGGAGATTGCGCTCGCGTCGCATTGCCGCATCGTGCTCGACGACCCGAGGATCCAGCTCGGCTGTCCCGAGGTGACCCTCGGGCTTCTGCCGGGCGGCGGGGGCGTCGTGAAGATGACGCGGCTTCTCGGCCTGCAGGGCGCGTTTCCGTATCTCGTGGAAGGCCGGCTGCTCAAGCCGGCGCAGGCGGCCGAGCTGAAGCTGATCCAGGGGCTGGCGGCGAACCGCGAGGATCTGCTGCGCATGGCGCGCGAGTGGATCCGCGCCAATCCCGCGCCGGTCCAGCCTTGGGACGACGACAAGTACCGCATGCCCGGCGGCCTGCCCTCGAGCCCGCAGGTCTCGCAGATGCTTGCCATTGCGCCCGCCATGCTCATCGAGAAGACGCGCGGCGTGTACCCGGCGCCCGAGGCGATCATGTCGATCATGGCCGAGGGCGCGAGCGTCGACATCGACACGGCGCTGCGCATCGAGTCGCGCTACTTCGCGAAAATCGCCACGGGCCCCGTGGCGAAGAACATGATCAGCGCGTTCTTCTTCAACCTGAATGCGATCAAGTCGGGGGCGTCGCGGCCCAAGGACGTCCCGCGCTGGAAGGCGTCGAAGGTCGGCATTCTCGGCGCCGGCATGATGGGCGGCGGCATCGCCTGGACGAGTGCGAGCCGCGGCATCCCCTGCGTCCTGAAGTACGTCTCTCAGGAGAAGGCTGACGCCGGCAAGGCGTACTCCGAAAAGCTGCTCGCGAAGCGCAGGC
>DKBI01000099.1 GCA_002451175.1 Betaproteobacteria bacterium UBA6904 | reverse complement strand
GACCTTTGGGCATACTACGCAATGCGTCAGCAGCTCGACGCTTACGGCAATGTTCTGGATCGCATTGAAACCGCGGCCTCGCCTGACCGGACGCGCCTCAGCCCGCCGCTCACCGGGCTGGGATGGACGGGACATGAACCGGACGATCTCGAGCGGATCCTGCCTTTCCTGAGACAGTCCGGCGTAAGCCACGTCACGAGCTTCGACCCCCTGCGCCACCCGGATCTTCAGTTCCTTCGCAGCGCGTCGATCGGTCGCACAGGGCTCAACATATATGTCTATGCAATTGGCGAGCGCCGGCCGCGTCTGAGGATCGCCTGCAAGGCGCGCCATGTCGCGTCACCCATCGAAGCAGCGTTCGCTGCGCTGCCATCGGGAGCCGACGGCCAGCGGGATGTGGTCCTCGAGGACGCGCCGTCCTCCGCAACGCCCCGATGCACGCGAGGCGAGGCTCGCGCCGTCTCCGTCACGCCAACCGAGGAACGATACGAAGTGCATAGCGATGGCGACGGCTGGCTGGTCGTGCGATCGACCTATGCCCGCGGCTGGCGCGCTTCCATCGACGGCCGGTCTGCGCCGGTACTTCGCGCGGACGGGCGTCACCGGGCGGTTGCACTCACCGCCGGCAAGCACGAACTGGAGTTTTCCTATGTCCCGCCGGGACTGCGCGCTGGCTTGGCAGCCACCTCGGTTGCATTGATCGCCATCATCGTGCTCCTGCTCGGGCGCCGGACTGTCGCCCGCGCTCCGGTGGCCCGCGACCGGCTGAGCTAGCGCTTCCTCGATCGATTCATTTGAGGCGCGCCCGCATCGCAGCAACGAGGTCGTGCCGTCCCTTGCGCTCATAGAGATCGGCGAGCGCGACCGTCGCCGGATTCGCTTTGGCGGGCCAAGCCTGCAATGCCTCCTCGAGCGCGCGGACCGCACCGACTTCGTCCCTCCGGCCCAGGCGCAGATAGCCGCTCAACTCGAACCAGCGTGCCAGATCCTTCTTGCTGGCGTCCTCCGGCCGATGCGCGCGCGCCCGATCCAGGAAATACTCGGCTCGCTCGATCGTGTAACCCGTCTCGTTCGAGAGCAGTCCTTCGACTACGCCAAGGGAGCCGGCGAAGTCACGCGCCAATCCGGCCAGATGGCGAGCCGTGCGCGCATCCGCCTGAGCCTCGACAGGCAGCGTCCGGCCGATGAGGCGGCCGAATTTCCTGCGCAGATCGTTCTGGATGAATCGCGTCCAGCCCTGGGCGGCGGTCGCGTCGAGCACCTCGTCTTCGAAGAAGCGGATCAGGTCCTCGGACACGTCGGAGGTGATCCTGTCCGGATTTCCGGCGGTCCGGTCCACGGTCGCGAAAAGCCAATGATCCTGCAGCGGATACTTCAATCCGAACGGGCGCGTGAAGACCACGGGACTCGATGCCGAGTCGATCAGCTCGCGCAATCTTTCCGCGGCCTCGGCATCGCTGGTACGCAGCGGATGGAACAGCCGATTGCCGAGAATCAGGCCTTGTCTCTGGACCAGCGTCACGTCGGGACGCCAGTTCTCGACCAGGTGGTAATAGGCGAGCGGCGCGAGGTCGACATCCCCCTGCGTGATGACCACCGCGTCGCTCGGCAGCGACCCCAGCACCGTTCGGGCATAGCGCGCGGTCCAGTCGAGATCCTCGACGACATTGGCGCGCGCGCCATGGACGCCAATCGTGAGAATCAAACCCAGGGCCGCAGCCATCGGGATCCACCGACGCGACCTGAGGCGCCTGACGGACCACGAAAACCCCAGCCCCATCCAGAGCGCCGCGATGCCGTACGCTGGCAGTGGGTACACGTGAAAGATGTGTTTGTGCAGGGCGTCGTAGTCGAACCCCAGCAGGCATAGCAGCACGGCGCTTGGGCCGAGGAAGCCCAGCGTCAGCGCCCAGGACCAGGCGGTTCCCAACGACCGCCATTGCGCCCAGGATCCCAGGGCGACCAGAAGCACTCCGATGACCGAGAATTGCCGAACCAGCTCGGCGGCCGCGAAGCCGAAGTATCGCGCGCGATCGATCCAATCCGCCGTGGGCGATGCGTCTGACGCGGCGTAGCCCGCTCGGCTCACGAAAAACCAGAACTCGGACAACGATTCGATGGGCCCATAGAAGCTCACCGCTTGATCGTGCCACGACCGGGCGACCATCCACGCGTAGGGCAGGAGTCCCGCCAGCAGAAACGGCAGAAGGACGTACCACTCCCTCGCGAACTGCCGGCGTCGCGCCCAAAGTGGAATCAGGAAAGCCGGCGTGACGAGCACCATGAGCGGCCAATGGTTCGCCAGCGACAGGCCATAGGTCAGCGCAATCATGCGCCGCCCGCAAGGGCTGTCGGTGCGCCGCTGCTGCAGGACCAGGCCGAGCAGTGCGAACGTAAACAGCATATTGAGCGTATAGACCTCGGCGATGATCGACTGCGACCAGAACGTCGGCGAGAGTCCGAGACCCAAAGCCGCCAGGTACGCCGCGAGCCGGCTTTCGCTCAGGCGCCGCGCGCAGAGCCATACCGCGGCACCGGTTGCCCCACCCAGCAGTCCGCTCAGCAAATGCAGCCGCCAGGCGACCGTGCCGAAGGGGAGCAGGCTCATGCACTTGCCGAGCAGGGTGTGAACTGGGTATCCGGGCGGATGCTCGATTCCGAGGAAGTAGCCCGAGAGGATGAAGAAACCATCATCCTCTCCGAGCACGCCCGTTGCGGTCGTTGCAGCGTAGAGGGCGGTCAGCGCCAGCCCGACGCAAGCCGCTTGGAGCCAGTCTGCGGCCGCTGGCCGCCCCCGCTCAGCGTGAGTGCCGGGCAAAGACCTCAAGCGCGCAGAACGCAGCAAGGGAATCCGACCGAAGGTCGGCGGATGACAGACAAAAAAAGAGCGCACCGAGGTGCGCTCTTTCTCGCCGTATTACGAAATCAAGTTCCGCGGCAGGAACCCGGCAGGTATTTCTTGTTGAGGTTCGTGCCCGTGCTGCCGCAGGACCAGCCGGTCACGCCCTTGCCGAAATCGGTTGCGGTCTTGGCTTGCGCGCCGCCCTGCATCGGAATCAGCGTAACGAGTTTGCCATCCACATCCGTGTTGATGCCGGTACCGATCGTCGCGGTGATCGCGCCATCTCCGTCCGTTTCCACCTTGGCGACATACTTCGTTGCGGTGCTGGTCTCGCAGCCCCACTGGTTCGCTGCCGGAGGCGTGCCGCCGGTCTGATACACCTCGGTGATCGAGGTGCGGCAAGCGCTCATCGCCAGAATCACTTCGGACATCTTGGCACGCACCGTGTAGTCCTGGTACGCCGGGAGCGCCACTGCGGCAAGAATCCCGATAATCGCCACAACGATCATCAACTCGATCAAGGTAAAGCCACGCTGGAGCTGTTTCATCAAATTCTCCTCAACGATTAGAAAGGTTGCAAGATCTTGACAAGCAATTGACATGCCAACAATTCAAAAACGTTATCCATTGTAAAACAATATGTTACGTAATAACGATCGCTCTAGCGAACGAGAAATGTGACGAAAATTGTCACCCCTGCCGCTACCTGCCACCCTGCTTCAGGACTGGAACCCCGGAATCGCCGATGGGTCGACTTCGTCGATCTGCTCGGGATCGAGGTAGGTCTCGGCATAGCGGAGGTAGACCTTGCGGCGCACGAAGACGTCGAACAGATCGGGATCGATGTGCCCGTTCTGCTTGAACCTGCCAAGGATCTCCAGCGACTCCATCAGCGTCTTGCCCTTCTTGTACGGCCGGTCTTTCGCGGTGAGCGCCTCGAAGATGTCCGCGATGCCCATGACGCGCGCCTGGACCGACATCTGCTCCCGCGTAAGGCCCTTCGGGTAGCCCTTGCCGTCCATGCGCTCGTGGTGACCGCCCGCGTACTCGGGAACGTTGCGCAGGTGCCTCGGCCACGGCAGCGCCTCGAGCATGGTGATCGTCGAAACGATGTGGTTGTTGATGACCTTGCGTTCCTCGGCCGTGAGCGTGCCGGCGCGGATCGTCAGGTTCTTCACCTCGTCCGCGGTGAGAAACGGCGCATCGCGGCCGGCGGAATCCGTCCAGCGGTATTGCGCGATCCGCTGGACGCGCGCGATGTCCTCGTCGCGCATCGCTTCGCCGCCGACGTTGCAGACTCTCAGGAAGTCGCGATCCTCGTTCAACTGCCGCAAGCGGTCGCGCTCCTGCGCGCGAACCGCTTCATGCTCCTGCGGCGACGCGCCGCGCGCCGTCAGCGCCGCCAGCTCNNGTCGTGATCTTGCCGCAGTCGTGCAGCAGGCCCGCGATCTTCAGCTCGTAGCGGTCGCGGTCGTTCATCGCGAATTCCGCCAGCGGTCCGTTCGTCGTCTCGCTGGCCGCCTCGGCGAGCATCATGGTGAGCGTCGGCACGCGCTCGCAGTGGCCGCCCGTGTAGGGCGATTTTTCGTCGATCGCCGTGTTGATCAGCTTGATCAGGGATTCGAACAGCGCCTCCAGCTGGTTGATCAGCATCCGGTTGGTGAGCGCGATCGCCGCCTGCGAGGCGAGCGACTCCGCCAGGCGCTGGTCCGCCGGCGAAAACACGCCGACTTCGCCGGGCCGCGGCCCCTCGGCGTTGATCAGCTGCAGCACGCCGATGATCTCGTTCTCGTGATTCTTCATCGGCACGGTGAGGAACGACTTCGACCGGTAGCCGGTCTTCTTGTCGAAATTGCGTGTCCCGGAAAAATCGAACCCCTGCTCGGTGTACGCATCCGCGACGTTGACGGTCTTGCCGGTCAGCGCGGCGTACGCGGCCACCATGCTGTGATTGGGCTGGTTCTGCGCATTGCGCAGCTGAATCGGGTAGAACGGCACGGGATTGCCGCTCGTCCCGCCCAGGTAGTACTTGAGGCTCGTCGTGCGCACGATCTCGAAGCGCAGCGTGCCTTCCTCCGTCACGCGGTAGAGCGTGCCGCCATCGGCGCGCGTGACGACCTTGGCCGCGGTGAGGATCGATTCGAGCAGCCGATTGATGTCCCTCTCGGCCGACAGCGACGCGCCGATCGAATTCAGCTGCTCGAGACGGTGAACGAGATCGTCCGCCGTGGCCGCCGCCGCGGCGCGCCTGGCGGAATCCGGGGTGCGCTCGATCGGGCGGCTCATGACCTCGCGCGGCGGATCACTTGATGCACACCGCCCGCACTTCCTTCATGTGCGTAATGCCCATCAGCACCTTCTCGATGCCGTCCTGCTTGAGGGTGTGCATGCCCTCGTCGAGGCACACCGCGAGGATCTGCGCGACGCGGGCGTGCTCCTGGATCAGCTTCTTGATCGGGTCGCTCGCCACCAGCAGCTCGTGCAGGCCGCACCGGCCCTTGAAGCCGCCGCCGCCGCACTTGTCGCACCCGACCGGCTTGTACATCGTCAACTGGCCCTTCTCGTTGCCGTAGTTCTTGATCCAGTCCCGGTAGACCGCCTCCATCCCCGCCTTCGGATCCTTCTTGAAGCTCTCGGTGTTCTGCAGGTCGTCGCAATACTCGGTGAGCAGCGACTTGATCTCGGCCGGCTCCGGCGTGTATGGCTGCTTGCAGGAGCACAGCCGCTTCGCGAGCCGCTGCGCGAGGATGCCGAGCAGCGCATCGGCGAAATTGAACGGATCCATGCCCATGTCGAGCAGGCGGATGATGGATTCCGGCGCCGAATTGGTGTGCAGCGTGGCGAACACCAGGTGGCCCGTGAGCGAGGCCTCGATGCCGGTGCCCGTGGTCTCCTTGTCGCGCATCTCGCCGACCATGATGATATCGGGATCCGCCCGCAGGAACGCCCGCATCACGGCGGCGAAATCCAGTCCCGCCTTCTTGTTCACCTGCACC
>DKBI01000179.1 GCA_002451175.1 Betaproteobacteria bacterium UBA6904 | reverse complement strand
TTGGTGTGCAGCGGGCGCAGGCGCCCGTAGCTGAGCCACGGAATGTCGAGATTGAGCTCCGGCCACAGCAGCTGCGCGGCGATGACGACCCCGACGAGCATGCCGACCACCCCCCAGACCACGGCCATGATCGCGAACTGGCGGACGACGGTGTAGTTGTACGTGTTCTCGCTCGACATGCGAATCCCCGCAAATGGCGCAATAAGTCAGGGGAATCCTAGGGGTCTATGCCCCTCCCGGCTTGACGTGGATCAAACCTGCCGGGTGCCTCAGGGAACGAGCACGGCGGCTCCCGAGAGACGCCCTTCGCGCAGCGCGCCGAGCGCCTCGTTCGCTTCCGCCAACCGGTAGCGGACGGTTTCCAGGCGCAACGAAACCTGCGCGGCCACGCGCATGAACCGCTCGCCGTCGTCTCGCGTGAGGTTGGCCACCGACTGCACGCTGCGCTCGCCCCACAGCGGCGCGTACGCAAAGGACGGGATGTCGCTCATGTGGATGCCGCCGCAGACCACGCGGCCGCCCTTGCGCACGCGCGCCAGCGCCTCCGGCACCAGGGCGCCCACCGGCGCGAAGACGATCGCGGCGTCGAGCGGCTCGGGCGGTGCGCACCCCGCGTCGCCAAGTAATTGGGGTCAGACCCCAATCTATTCCCCTTTGCCGCGATTGGGGTCTGACCCCGTTTCGGGGGGGCGCTTTTCGTCCTCGTCGAGAATCGAATAGCCGGGGCGCTCGAGGTCGTCGAACTGGCCGCCGTGCAGCGCGCGCCAGAACACCCAGCCCATCAGGAATACGAGCGCGACCGAGACGGGAATGAGGAGGTAGAGGCTGGCTTCCATGCCGCGCTCCGCGTGCCGGGCGCCGCGATGCGCAGCGCGTTCAGCACGACGATGAAGGAACTCGCCGCCATGCCCACCGCGGCTTCCCAGGGACCGACCCAGCCCAGCGCGGCGAGCGGCAGCGCGAGCACGTTGTAACCGATCGCCCAGGCGAAATTCTGCCGGATGACGCGCATCGCGCGCTTCGCCTGCGCCAGCACGTCGCCGACCGAATCGAGGCGCTCGCCGAGGAGCACGAGGTCCGACTGGAGCTGCGCGACCTCCGCGCCGCCGCCCATGGCCATCGAGACGTCCGCCCGCGCGAGCACCGGCGCGTCGTTGAGCCCGTCGCCCAGCATCGCCACCACGCGCCCCTCGGCCTGCAACTCCTCGACATAGGCGAACTTGTCCTGCGGCGTCGCGGCGCCAGTGAAGCGTTCGATGCCGAGCGCGCCGGCGAGCGCGGCGACCAGGCGCGGTTCGTCGCCGCTCACGAGGTGCACGCGCAGGCCCGCCGCATGGAGATCGTCGACCAGCCGCGCGGCGTCGGCACGCAGCGGATCTTCGATGACAAAGCGCGCCAGCCAACCCGATTCGTCGGCCAGATAGGCGCAGCTGCGCGGGTCGTCGCGTTCCTCGGCCGGCGCCGGCCCGCTCAGCGCCGCGCAGAACGCAGCGCGTCCGATGCGCACGCGCCGTCCAGCGACCCGTGCCTCGATGCCATGCCCTGGAAAATGCGTCAACTCCGTGACCGGCCCCGCCTGGGCGCCCGGCCCGAACGCACGCGCCATCGGGTGCCGGCTCGACGCCTCCAGCGCGCGTGCCAGCGCGACGCACTGGCCTTCGTCCAGCGCACCGCGCAACTCGGTCCGCGCCAGCGCCATGCGACCGCTGGTCAGGGTGCCCGTCTTGTCCAACACGATGTCGGTCGCGCGCGTCAGCGTCTCCAGCGCGCCGGAGCGCGTGAGCGCGACGCCGCGCTCGAGCAGCCGAGTCGCCGCCGCCGTCAGCGCGATCGGCGCCGCCAGCGCGAGGGCGCACGGACAGGTCACGACGAGCACCGCCACGGCGATCCAGGGATCCTGCGACCAGGCGAGCGCGGCGAGCGCGACGCCCACCACGACGTAGGTGAGCCAGTGCGCAATGCGGTCCGCACCGGCGACGATCGCCGGCCTGGCCGCGGCGGCGCGCTCGACGAGCCGCCCGATGGAGGCCGCGGTCGTCTCGCCGCCGGCGCGCGTGACGCGCATCACCAGCGGCTGCTCGAGGTTGACCGATCCGCCCGTCAGCGGCGCCCCCGGGGCCTTGGCCACCGGCAGCGATTCCCCCGTGAGCAGCGACTCGTCCGCGCTGGAATGCCCGCGCTCCACCACGCCGTCGGCGGGCACGCGCTCGCCGGGCGCGACGATCACGCGATCTCCGGGATGCAGCGCGTGCGCTGCCACCTGTTCCGCGCGCTCACCGGCCAGACGCTGCGCGAACGACGGCATCCAGCGCGACAGCCGGTCGAGCCCGCGGGTCGCGCGGCCGCGCGCAAGCAGCTCCGCGTACCGGGCGCCGAGCAGCAGGAAGACGAGCATGCTGATGGAATCGAAATACACCTCGCCCGAACCCGTGACCGTCGCCCACACGCTGGCCGCAAATCCAGCCAGGATGCCGAGCGAGATCGGCGTGTCGAGGCCGAGACGCCCGAGCCGCAATTCGCGCCAGGCGGCGCCGAAGAACGGCCCGCAGCTGAAGATGATCACCGGCAGCGTGAGCACGAGGCTTGCCCAGCGCAGGATCTGCGCGCTCTCGGGCGGCAGCGCGCCGCCGTCGAGATAGGCCGGAACGGCGTACATCATGACCTGCATCGCGCCGAAGCCGGCGACGAACAGGCGCCACAGCGCCGCCCGGCGCGCCGCGCGCTCCAGGTCAGCCTGGCGTTGCGGATCGAACGGGTACGCGTCGTAGCCGATGGCGCGGACCGCCTCGAGGATGCGCGACAGCCGCGTCTGCCGTTCGTCCCACTCCACCTGCGCGCGGTGCGTCGCGTAGTTGATGTCGACGCGCACCAGCCCCGGGAGCTTGCGCAGCCACTGCTCGTTCAGCCAGAGGCAGGCCGCGCAGCGGATGCGATCGAGGATCAGCGTCGCCGCGCGCCGGTGACCGTCCAGCTGGCGCGCGAACTGCTGCTGCGCCGCCGGATCATCGTAGATCGCGGCCGGCGCAAGCGCCTGCGGCTGCGGGCCGCTGGCCGAGCGCGTCTCGTAATACTTTTCGAACCCGCCGGCGACGATCGTCCGCGCGACCGCCTCGCAGCCGGCACAGCAGAACTCGCGGAGGGCGCCGAGTACGGGCGAGCGCCAGCGGCGCGACTCGATGACCGCCGCGCCGCAATGGAAACAGCTCGCCACCGCCTCCGAAGCGGCCTCCGCGTCAAGCCCCTCGGCGGCGGGCACCTAGCCCGCCCCGCGCCGCATCAGTGCACGGCGAGGCGCTTGGCCTGCGCACCCGCCTTCTTCGGCAGCTTCAGCTCGAGCACCCCGTCCTTGTAGTTGGCGACCGCCCCCTCGGCATCCACGTCGGTCGGCAGCGTGAAGCTGCGCGACACCATGCCGTAGTAGCGCTCGCTGTGCAGGACCTTCTCGCCTTCCTTCTTCTCGGTTTCGCGCTTGATTTCGGCGCGGATCAGCACCTGGTCGGCGTTGATGTCGATCTGAATTTCGTCCTTCTTCACGCCCGGGATCTCGGCATGGACGAGGTACGCCTTGTCCGTCTCGTCCACGTCCACCTTCATGCGCAGCTCGGTCTCCCCGGGCATGGTGAACGGGCGCACCCAGTAGCCCTTGTTGAGGTCGCCGAAGAACTCGTCGAGCAGGTTGCCGTAGCGTTGAATGTTGGCCATCGTGCGTCTCCTTTCCACCGTCGGAACAGGGCCCATCGCCCCTTCCTTCAGCATGCTAGATGGCGCCGCATCCGGGGTGTTGACACTTGTCAACGGCCCTGGCGGCCGATAGGGCATCGTGATCGCGCTGATTGTGAGATTCCATTTGTTCAATCGTCACGCCTGACGCAAGATGGACGCCATTATGACCGCACCCAAGCCACCTGCGCGCGAAGGCAGCCTCGACGCCCCGACGCGCCACCCGCTCGACTGGCAGAACCCGGCCTTCTACGACGCGGATGCGCTCGACCAGGAACTGGAGCGCGTATTCGACATCTGCCACGGCTGCCGCCGCTGCGTCAACCTGTGCACGGCGTTCCCCACGCTGTTCGATCTGGTGGACGGCTCGAAGACCCTGGAAGTGGATGGCGTCGCCAAAGCCGATTACTGGAAAGTGATCGACCAGTGCTACCTCTGTGATATGTGCTACATGACGAAGTGCCCCTACGTGCCGCCGCACGCCTGGAACGTGGACTTCCCGCACCTCATGCTGCGCGCCAAGGCGGTCAAGTTCCGCGCGCACGGCGCGAGCTTCCGCGACCGGCTGCTGTCGTCGACCGACGCGCTCGGCAAGCTGGCGACGATCCCCGTCGTGGTGCAGACCGTGAATGCGCTCAATCGCAACGGCGCGGCGCGCAGTCTGATGGAAAAGGCGATCGGCGTGCACCGCGAGCGCGAGCTGCCGCCCTACGCCGGCGCGAAGTTCCGGCCGAACGCGGCGCGCTCGCAGGCCTTTGCCGTGAAGGACGGCGCCAAGACGCCGGGCAAGGTCGCCATCTTCTCCACCTGCTACATCAACTACAACGAGCCGGGGATCGGCCACGATTTGCTCGCGCTGCTCGAGCACAACGAGATTCCGTACGTCGTCGTCGAGAAGGAGGCGTGCTGCGGCATGCCGAAGCTCGAGCTCGGCGACCTCGAGACGGTGGCCCGGCTCAAGGCGGTCAACGTGCCGCCCCTC
>DKBI01000065.1 GCA_002451175.1 Betaproteobacteria bacterium UBA6904 | reverse complement strand
AACGACTTGCGAGGCTTCACGCTGCCGGATCTCATGAAGGACAAGAAGAACAGTCAGGGCTACCTGGGGCACGACGAATTCACGGTGGGCGAGGGCGCGCTGTTGCGCCGCTTCCCCGTCTACAAGCCCGGCGATCCGAACGCCAAGCCCAGCGGCGGCATGCGGCAGCTGCAGTACAAGCTCAAGGCGGGCGAGGCGGGCTGGCGGCTCGCGCTCGATCGCGTCACGCACAACTGAGGAGGGGGACCGCTCGTGCGCTCCTCCGCAGGCGTTGCCGGGATCGCCGCGTTCGCGCTGCTGAGCGCGTATGCAGCCGCTCCGCCATCCGCCCTGGCCCAGTCCTACGAGGAGGGCTACCGGCGCGGATTCGAGGACGGGTTCAGCGCGGGTCAGCGTGCGGCGGAGCAGAAGCCGGCTGCGATCCCGCCCGGCGGCCCGGGAACGGTCAATCGCGGGATCATCGTCATCCGTGCCGGGTACGGCGACGGCCGCCGCGAGTGCATGCTGACCGGTCAAATGGCGGGATACATGAACGGGCGCATGAGCGCGCAGCTCGAGGTAACCAACACGCTGTGCGGCGACCCCGCGCCGGGCCAGCGCAAGTCGCTGACGCTCGAGTACACCTGCGGCGGCGCGGCCAAGCGCGCTTCTGCCTACGAGCATCGCACGCTCTACGTGAGTTGTCCCTGATCGCGTGACTCCGCCCTCCCGGCCCGTCGACCTGGGCACGGGGTGCCGCACTCGGAGAAGAAGGCGCGGGCGTTCTACGACGAGGCGACGCGCGGCGCGAACAGCGGTTCGCGCCTGCGCAACGTGTGCAGGGCGATGAGGAACGCCGCCGCGTTCCACGACTGGCCCGCCATGCCGCGCGGCGCCAGCGTCCTGCCGTGCAGCCACTCGCTGAATCGCCAGCCGCGCAGCGCATTGGCGCGCGCGAGCGCCACGAGCGCCCGCGCGGCCTCGCCGCGATGCCCCTGCCGGGCGAGCGCGGCGACCCAGAACCCGCCGATGAACGGCCAGATGCCGCCGTTGTGNNTACTGCCAGGCGAGATTCTGCGCGTGGCGCGTCATGTACGGCCGCCACAGCAGGTGCTTGTCGGTGATCGGATCGAGCGTGGCGCGGACCGGATACGGCGAGGCAGCCCGCGCAGCGCGCAGCGCGCCCAGCGTGCGGCGCGCCGCGCGCGCGTCCGCGACGCCGCACAGCAGCGCGAGCAGATTGCCGAATACGTCACCCTCCTCGCCGAAGAAGCCGAAATTGACGAAGCTCAGGTACAGATCGCGGTGGCGCGCGCCGCGCCGCGCGTAGCGCATGAGCAGCCGCGCGCGGCGGTACTCGGCGAGGCCGGCGGAGAAGGGATGAAACAGCTGGTTCGCGTTGAGGCGCGTCGCCGCCGCATGCGGCAGGCGGTAGAGCCGCTTGACCAGCAGCCACAACGCGTTCGTGTAGAGCACGAATCCGGAGCGCGGCATGATGTCCGCCCAGTCGCTCGCCTCGTTCTGCTGCAGCAGGCGAAAGCGCTGGTGCTCCTGGCAGGCGAGCCAGTCGAGGGCGCGCCGCTCGCAGGCGGCGAGGCGCCGCGTCTTCCGCAGGAGGCCGCGCTGCTGCAGGAACGCGGCGGCGATCAGCCACCACAGGGTCGCGTCGATGCAGCCGAGGTACCAGAAGTCCGCGCCGCGGCGCCCCGGCGCGACGAACTTCGGGATCTGCCCGTTGGCCGCCTGGTGCGCGGCGAGCGTGCGCAATCCGCGCGCCGCCGCGCGCTCGAGAATCCGGTCGCCCGACAGCGCCATGCCGAGGGCGCAGATCGCCGCGTCGCGGCCGTACACCGCGTCGTAGCCGCGGCGCGCGGCACGCGCGTCCGCGGTCGCGGCGAGGATCCCGGCGCGCGACAGATTGCGACGCAGCAAGGCGATGGACTCCCGGCGGCATCGCTCGACGAGCGCGCGCTCCTCGCCGGCGAGCCCGCCCAGCGCGGGACGTTTCGCCTCAGGCATGCGCCGCCGCGCGGAAGCGGAGGAGCGCGACCGGCAGCACGGAAAGCACGTCCGCGATGCGCAGCGGGCCGTCACAGGCGAACTGCGCGCCCGGATGCAGGACGTCCTCGAGCAGCACGCCGGGTGGCAGGAATCCGAGGTCGAGCGTGGCATCCGTCCAGGCCGCCGCGCCCAGCGGCGCCATCTCCGGCGCCAGCGCGAGCGAGGCGAAGAAGCGGCCCGCGACGGCGATGAGGCCCGCGTCGCCCGCGCGCCGCGCGAACGCGATCACGTGGCGGCTGCGCTCGCCGTTCACGTCGACGGGCGTGTAGTCCGATCCGGAAAAGAGTTGCGGCTGCTCGCGGCGCAGCGCGAGACAGCGCCACGCGGTCCAGAGCTTGGCGCGTCCGTCCTCCGGTGCCGCCACCCAGGCGCGCAGCGCGCGCTGCGCGGCCTCTGGGGACGCTCCACCCAGCGCTTCGAGTTCCGCCAGCAGCGCGCTGCGGTGCGCGTAATCCACGGCACGCCGGTTGTCCGGGTCCACCAGCGAAAGATCGGTGATTTCCGTGCCCTGGTAGAGGTCCGGCACGCCGGGCGAGGCGTGCTTGACGAGCGTCATCGACAGGCTGTTGAGCGCGCCGAAGCGCGCGGTCGTTGCGGCCTGCGCGCGCAAGTCCTCGAGAAACGGGTTGGCGCTGGCGTCGTCGAGGATCGCGCGCACGAAACCGGTCAGCGCCTGCTCGTACGCCTCGTTCGGCGTGATCCAGCTGGTGTGCACCTTCGCCTCGCGCGTCGCCTTGACCAGGTAGTCGGCGATGCGATCGCGGTAAGTCGCCAGCGCCTCGCCCTGGCCATCGGCCGGGGAGAAGGTGCCGAGGAGCGTCTGGTAGAGCAGGTACTCGTCGTTGCGCGAGGGGGCGGGCGCGTCGTGCACCGTGCGCAGCCGCGACCGGTTGAG
>DKBI01000067.1 GCA_002451175.1 Betaproteobacteria bacterium UBA6904 | reverse complement strand
GATTTCAACCTGATCGAGGACGGCGACCGTGTGATGGTGTGCCTGTCGGGCGGCAAGGACAGCTTCGGCCTGCTGGACGTGCTGCTCGCGCTGCGCGACAAGGCGCCGGTCGCGTTCGAGGTGATCGCGGTCAACCTGGACCAGAAACAGCCGGGATTCCCGGCGCGCGTGCTGCCGGAGTATCTGGGCGGCCGCGGCATCCCCTATCGGATCATCGAGCAGGACACCTACTCGGTCGTCAAGCGCGTCCTGCCGGAAGGCAAGACCTATTGCTCGCTGTGTTCGCGGCTGCGTCGCGGCGTGCTCTACCGCGTCGCGGGCGAGCTCGGGGCGACCAAGATCGCGCTCGGCCATCACCGCGACGACATTCTCGCGACGTTCTTTC
Source organism: Betaproteobacteria bacterium UBA6904 (assembly GCA_002451175.1). Classification (GTDB taxonomy): domain Bacteria; phylum Pseudomonadota; class Gammaproteobacteria; order Burkholderiales; family SG8-39; genus 2-02-FULL-66-14. The sequence continues at coordinate 13,527 of DKBI01000067.1, read as the reverse complement.
TGAATCTCTTCTTCGCCGGCCAGCTGAAGGCCATGCCGGCGAAACTCGTGTCCGACGACGGCCGGCACGTGGTCATCCGGCCGCTGGCGTACGTGCGCGAGGACGATCTCGCCGCCTACGCGACGGCGCGCGCGTTTCCGATCATTCCGTGCAACCTTTGCGGCTCGCAGGACCACCTGCAGCGACGGGTCGTGCGCGAGATGCTCCGCGAATGGGAGCGGCGGCACCCGGGCCGCATCGAATCGATCACCCGCGCTCTGGGCGAGGTGCGACCCTCGCACCTGCTCGACCGCGCGCTGTTCGACTTTGTCGGGCTCAGGGCGGGCGCTGCGGCGTCTTCGGCGGAACTTTGCGAACCCTTGTTTGCCGAAGATTGAGTGCGCAGGCTACGCGGATTTCGGTGGGTGACTGGGGGGCTGCTCGCGGGGCTGGTGGCCTTGGGCGCGGTGCGGGGCGCGGCGGTCGGCGCGCAGGATTGGCGCACGGCGAGCCGGGAGCCCGTAGGTCTTGCGCCCGATCCATCGGCGGCCCGCGAGCCGATCGTCCAGGTGTACGGCGCGCGCACCTGGGGGTGGCGCGGCACCTTCGGCGTGCACACGTGGATCGCCGTCAAAGCGGCCGACGCCGACGCGTACACGGTCTACGAGGTCATCGGTTGGAAGCTGCGCTGGAGCGACAGTGCGCTTGCCGTCACGCAGCGCGCGCCGGACGCGCGCTGGTACGGCAACGCCCCCGAGTTGCTTGCGGATCTGCGCGGTGAACCCGCCGCGCAGCTGATCCCCCGCATCGAGCGCGCGGTAGGCGACTACCCGCATGCGCGGGAGTACTCGGCGTGGCCGGGCCCGAATTCGAACACGTTCACCGCCTGGGTGACGCGCGCGGTGCCCGAGCTGCGCGTCGACTTGCCGCCGACGGCGATCGGCAAGGACTACCTCGCCAACCGCGTCGTCGATTCGGCGCCGAGCGGGCGCGGTCTGCTGTTTTCCCTTGGTGGCCTGCTCGGATTCACCGCAAGCCCCGTGGAAGGGCTGGAAATGAACGTGCTCGGCCTGACGTTTGGCGTCAACCCCTTCGACCCGGCGCTCAAGCTGCCGCTTCTCGGTCGCATCGGCCCGGACCGCTGACGGCATCTTGTCAAAGTCATATTGACAATCTAATATCGCTGCCAAGATGAACTGCGCGCAGCGACTGGTCGACCTCTTCGGCAGCCAAGCCGAGGTCGCGCGCGTTTTTCAGCTCGACCGCGCGGTGGTCAACAACTGGGTGAAGATCGGTTACGTCCCCGCGCGCTGGGCGAGCGAGGTGGAACGGCTGACGCGGGGGCGCGTCAGCTCGGTCGAAGTGCTCGACGAGGCGAGCGCGAAGAAGCCGGTGCGCGTCAAGTCGCGCCCGGAGGACGCCCCTTTCGGCTTTCAACCCGGGAACGATGCCATGACCCAATTCGCGCCGAGCAAGCGCATTCACTCCTTCCACCCGCCGCAGCGCACGCTGATGGGGCCGGGGCCCACCGAGATTCACCCGCGCGTCCTGACGACGATGAGCCAGCCGGCCATCGGTTACCTCGACCCGGTATTCGTCGAGATGATGGAGGAGCTGAAGGCGCTCCTGCGTTACGTCTACCAGACCAAGAATCCGCTGACGTTCCCGATCTCCGGCCCCGGTTCGGTCGGCATGGAGTATTGCTTCGTGAACATGGTGGCGCCCGGTGACAAGGTGATCGTCTGCCAGAACGGCGTCTTCGGCGGCCGCATGCTGGAAAACGTGATCCGCTGCGGCGGCGTGCCGGTGGTGGTCGAGGACGCCTGGGGCGAGCCGGTCGATCCGCAGAAGGTCGAGGAGGCGCTGAAGAAGAATCGCGACGCGAAGGTCGTCGCGTTCGTGCATGCGGAAACCTCCACCGGCTGCCAGTCCGACGCGCGATTGCTGACCCAGATCGCGCATGCGCACGACGCGCTGGTGATCGTCGATGCGGTGACCTCGCTGGGCGGCACGCCGGTCAAGGTCGACGAGTGGAACATCGACGCCATCTACTCGGCGAGCCAGAAATGCCTGTCGTGTACGCCAGGCCTGTCGCCGGTGTCGTTCTCGGAGCGGGTCGTGGAGCGCGTGAAGGCGCGCAAGGACAAGATCCACAGCTGGTTCATGGACATGAATCTGCTGCTCGGCTACTGGGGCGCGACCACGCGCACGTACCACCACACGGCGCCGACGAATTCGCTCTTCGCCCTGCACGAGGCGCTGCTGCTCATCCGGGAAGAGGGGCTCGAGAACTCCTGGGCGCGGCACCAGCGGCATCACGTCGCGCTAAAGGCGGGTCTCGAGGCGATGGGCTTGAAGTATCTGGTCGCCGAGAAGCATCAGCTGCCGCAGATGAACGCCGTGCGCTGTCCCGCGGGCGTCGACGAGGCGGCGGTGCGCAAGACGCTGCTCAACGAATTCGGCCTGGAAATCGGTGCGGGCCTCGGGCCCCTCGCCGGCAAGATCTGGCGTTTCGGGCTGATGGGATATTCCTGCCGGCCGGACAACGTGATGTTGTGCCTGTCCGCGCTCGGCTCCGTGCTCGTCGACATGGGCTTGCCGCTGCACGTCGGCGACGCGGAAGCGGCGGCGCACGGCGCTTACGCGCAGATCCACGCGCGCGACGCGCAACGAAAGAAGCGGGCCGCCTGACGGGGTCAGACCCCGGTCCGCGCTCCATGGGGTCTGACCCCCGATGGACACGCTGACCCACGCGCTCTGCGGCGCGCTCGTCGCACGACTCACGGCGGGTCGCGCTGCGCCGGGCCGCGGCCTGCCGAGACGCATCGCTGCAGGCTTCTTCGCCGGCGCGTTTCCCGACGTCGATTTCGTCGTCGCCTGGCTCGGCCCCGTCGAATATCTGCTGCATCACCGCGGCGCGACGCATTCGCTGCTGCTGCTGCCGCTGTGGGCCTGGGTGTGCGCCTGGCTGCTGGCGAAGGTGCTGCGCGAGCCGGGCGGGTGGCGCGGGCTGTTCGGGGCCTGCGCATGGGCGATCGGCGCGCACATTGCCGGCGACCTGATCACCAGCTTCGGCACGATGATCTTCGCTCCGGTCTCGGACACCCGCGTCGACTGGGGCACGACGTTCATCATCGATCCATGGTTCTCCTTGATCGTCATCGCCGGCCTTGCGGCATCCGCGTTCTGGCGACAGACGCGGCTCCCCGCGGCGGCCGCCGCCGCGATGCTGGCGGCCTACGTAGGGTTCCAGGCCGTGCTGAAGGAGCGCGCGCTGGATTTCGCGCGCGCACACGCTGCGGCCGGCGACAACGTGGAAATCACCGCCTACCCACGGCCGGTATCGCCTTTCAACTGGACCGTGTTCGTGAGTGATGCGCACGAGCACCGCTTTGCGCACGTGAACCTGTGGCGTGAGGCGCCGCGCGAGCCGAAGCCGGGCGACGGATTCGTCGCTGCGCTCGACGCGCCGTATCTGCCGCTCGCGATGGCGCGCTGGGAAACGCGCAAGCGCTATGGCGGCAGCGACGCCGAATCGGCGCTGGCGCGGTCGGCCTGGGAATCGCCGTCCCTCGACTTTCTGCGCTGGTTTGCCGCCAAGCCCGCGCTCGATGCGATGACCCAGGGTTCCACCTGTGCATGGTTCGTCGACCTGCGCTTCCTCAGTCCGGGCCGCGACTGGATGCCGTTTCGATTCGGCGCGTGTCGGGCCTCGCCCGGCGCGCCCTGGCGCGCATACGAACTCACCGCAGGATCGATCCCGATTCCGGTGCGCTAGTTCGGCGGCGCTGTCATTGGCATTCGCGCGCGGTCGCAAGACCAACGTATCGCGGCCAGCCGACCAACTGCCAAGTGCAAGCGGGCGCGATTTCGTGGATCGTGCGCCCGCACCCGCATCCGTCGATCAACATGCGCGCGTCCGTCCGGCAATGGTTCCGTATCCACAGGCGGATAGATCGCGCCCGGGCGATGTGCGCGATCCTGCCGGTGCTCCTCGCCGCCTGCAGCCCGGCGCCGCTTCGCCCCGGTAACGCCCATCTGCGCACGGAGCCGGAACCCGTTCAGGAGCCGATTCCGGAACCGGTGCTTGCCGTGCCCGTGCTGCCGCCCCCGCAGCCGGTGGCGCCGCCCGAGCGCTACAGCGTGGTCGTGCAGCACGTGCCGGTGCAGGACCTGCTCTTCGCACTGGCGCGCGACGCCAGTCTCGACGTGGACATTCATCCGGACGTTGCGGGCAACGTCACGCTGAAGGCGATCGACCAGACGCTGGCGCAGCTCCTGACGCGGATCGCGAGGCAGGTCGACCTGCGGTACGAGTTCGAGGGGAAGACGCTGACGGTGACGCGCGACACGCCCCACCTGCGGGCGTACGCCATCGACTACGTGAATCTCTCGCGGGATGCGCGCAGCGTGGCGAACCTCGCGACGCAAGTGAGCGGCGTCGCAGGGGCGGGTGCAGGCGTGGCGCAGAACAACTCGACCGCGAGCGTCAGCACGCAGTCGGTGAATCGCTTCTGGGAGACGCTGGTGGCGAATGTCCGCGAGCTGCTGCGCGAGACCGATCNNCGGCGACCCTGCCCGTGGGCGCCGAGAACCGCGAGCCGGCGTCCGTGATCGCGAACGCGGAAACCGGCGTGCTCAGCGTCCGCGCCACCGCGCGCCAGCACGACAGGGTGCGGGAGTTTCTGGACCTCGTCCTGGCCAGCGCCAAGCGCCAGGTCCTGATCGAGGCGACGATCGCCGAAGTTCAGCTCAACAACCAATATCAGCGCGGCATCGACTGGTCGCGGCTGCGCACCGGCAGCTCGGGATTTCAGGTGCAGCAGTCTTCGGCGGCGACGCCCGCCGCAGTCAGCACGAACGCATTCGTCGTCGGCTACGCCACCGGCGGCCTCAACTTCACGTCCGCCATCCGGCTGCTGGAATCCTTCGGCGACGTGCGCGTGCTCTCCAGCCCGAAGATCAGTGTGCTGAACAACCAGAGCGCCGTTCTCAAGGTCGTCGATAACCTCGTCTATTTCACGATTCAGGCCAACACGACGACTGCCGCGAACAGCCCCTCGGTGACGACGTTCAGCACGACGGTGAACTCGGTTCCGGTCGGCTTCATCATGAGCGTGGTGCCGCAAATCAGCGACGCCGCGACCGTACTGCTCAACCTCCGGCCGACGATATCGCGCAAGGTCGCCGACGTCCCCGACCCCAATCCGTCGCTCGCAAATCCTTGCGGCGTCGGCGTGCGCGACTGCGCGACGCCGCCGATCTCGAGCCTGATACCCGTGATCCAGACGCGCGAACTGGAATCCGTGCTGCGCGTGCAAAGCGGCCAGATCGCCATGCTGGGCGGGCTCATGCAGGACGCATCGACGAGCGTCGAAGATACCGTACCCGGTCTGCACCGGATTCCCGGGCTGGGCGAGCTTCTCGCGCAGCGCAAGGACGTCAGCCAGAAGACTGAATTGGTGATTTTCCTGCGGCCGACCGTCATCCGGGATCCGAGCGTCGACGCCGATTTCCGCAGCGTGCGGCACCTGCTGCCGGGCGACGACTATTTCGCGAGACCGAATTCCGGGCGCGCACGCGCGGGTGGGCCGTGAGATGAGCGGGCAGGGAGGTTCGGTGCAAATCGCCGAAACGTTGATACCGCGGGATTCGGCGCGGCCTTTGGTTGACCGAGAAATCGGCGAGACGCTGCGGGCGTACCTTCGATCGAGCGAACCCGAGCCTGGAGCGCGCCCGGACGAGGCCGGCACGGATCGCAGGGGGGCCGCGTGGTCGCTCGAACCGGTCGGGCCTGCGCTCGCAGAGGAACCCACCCGAACGCCGGCTTCCGGCGCCGTCTTGCGGGAACGCGTAGCGGCGCAGAACACGCCGCGTGCGTCGATCGGCGGGCTGAGTTCGCGGGCCTGGCTCCTCGCTGCCGCGGGACTCCTGGCCGCCCTGGTCATCGGCGCGATCGGCTATCTGGCGGTCGAAGTGCGCGCGCCCGTGCCGATCGCGCCAAGCGCCGCCGGGCCGACTGGCAACGCGTCGCAGGCGGCTCGTGCACCGCAAGCGATGTTGGCGGAGGACCTTCCAGGGCTCCCGCGCGCAGACGCGGGCACGCAGAACCCGCCGGGTGAGCGGCCGACCCTGTCGATGGCAAGCTCGCGCGACCGGTCGCCGGGACCGGCGGCATTGAATGCGCAGGCGTCGACGCCGCACGTTGGAAGGGACGCGCCCGCCGAACCGCGTATCGAGGATCGGCGCGATGTGCGCGTGCATCCGCGCGTCGAGGCCGGATACGACGCGCTTCGATCGCGCGAACTCAGTCGCGCTCGCGACGCGTATCTGGAGGTGTTGCAGGAGAACCCTCTCAATCGCGATGCGCTGCTCGGCATGGCCGCGATCGAAACTTACGCGCATCGGCGCCGGCAGGCGCAGGACCATCTGCAGAACCTGCTGCGCGCCGAGCCGCGGGACCCGCATGCGCGCGCCGCGCTGATCGCGCTGAGCCCGGAGAACGCCGATGCGCGCTCGGCAGAGAAGGCGCTGGAGGGTCTACTATCACAAATGCCGGAAAGCGCCGCGCTGCGGTTCGTGCTGGGCAACCAGTATGCGCGGCAGCGCCGCTGGGCAGAGGCCCGGAAGGCTTACCTGGAGGCATTGGAGCGCGATCCGGGCGACCCCGACATCGCCTTCAATCTGGCGATCGCCAGCGATCATCTCGGCCTGGCATCGGATGCGCGCACCTATTACGAACGCGCGCTCGATACGGCATCGCAGCGCCTGGCCGTCTTTCCCGCTGTCGCGGCGCAGCGACGTCTGGAATCCCTTGCGCGCTGATTCAACCACGGTGGCCGCGCCGGCCTCGTTGCCGCACGCCAGGCGGCGGATCGGGCGTGCGCTCGTCGACCAGGGGCTGGTGACCGAGGATCAGTTGCACATCGCCCTGCTCGAGCAGCCGAGATCGCGGCTCCGGCTGGGACGTCAGCTCGTGGAGCTGGGTTTCGTCGCCGAACCGGCCTTGCGCGATGCGCTAGCGATCGTTTTCGGCGTGCAAGCGGTCGAACTCGAGCACGTGATCGCGGACGCCGTTGCGCTTCAGTTGTTGCCGGCAGACATGGCGCGGCGGTACCGAGCGTTTCCGCTCGTCTACGACGCCGCCACGCGCACATTAATCGTGGCGCTCGCCGATGCACAGGACCTCATGGTGCTCGACCGCCTCCGAGCCCATGTGGGTGCCGGTGTGCGCATCGAGGCGCGCCTGGCCGGCGAGGCGGAAATCGAACGCGCGATCGAGGAGCACTACGGGCGGGATTTTTCGATCGATGGCATCCTGCGCGAAATGGAATCGGGCGAACGCCCGGGGCGCCCGGGCGGGGCAGCCGCGGAAGAGGTCGCGCAACCGGTCGTGCGTCTCGTTGCTGCGCTGCTGGCGGAAGCCGTGGCGCGCGGCGCTTCGGACGTGCACTTCGAACCCGAGCCGAGTTGTCTCGGCATCCGCTATCGAATCGACGGCGTGCTCCGGCCGGCGCACAGCCTTCATCCCAGCCTCTGGCCGGCGATGGCGGTTCGGCTCAAGGTCCTCGCGCGGATGAACATCGCAGAGTGCAGGGCGCCGCAGGACGGCCGCTTATCGGCGAACCTGGCCGGTCGATCGATCGACTTCCGGGCCGCGACCCTGCCGACCCTCTACGGCGAGAACATCGTGCTGCGCGTCTTGGACCGCCGTGCGGGCATCCTGCCCCTCGCGCAGCTTGGGCTCGCACCGGCGCATCGGGCGCAGCTCCAGCGCATGCTGTCGCGGCCCGAGGGTCTGTTCCTCGTCACGGGACCCACGGGTAGCGGCAAGACGACGACGCTGTATTCGATTTTGGATCATTTGAATTCCGACGCCGTGAACATCATGACCCTCGAGGATCCCGTCGAGTATCCGCTGCCGAGAATCCGGCAGACGATGGTCGCCGAGTCGGCCAAGATCGATTTCGCGAGCGGGGTGCGTGCTCTGCTGCGCCAGGACCCGGACGTCATTCTGATCGGCGAAATCCGGGACGAGGAGACCGCCGTGATGGCCTTCCGCGCGGCGATGACCGGCCATCAGGTGTTTTCCACGCTCCACGCGCATTCGGCGCCAGGCGCGATACCCCGGTTGCTCGACATGGGCATCGCGCCCGATCTCATGACGGGCAACCTCATCGGCGTCGTCGCGCAACGACTCGTGCGCCGGCTCTGCGTTGCCTGCCGCCAGCCGTACGCGGCCGACGCTGCGGAGCGTCTCGCCCTTGGGTTGGGCGACGGCGATTCTTCGGTGCTGTATCGCGCCGCGGGTTGCGAGCGGTGTGATTACCAAGGGTACCGGGGGCGCAGCGCGATTCTGGAGATTCTGCGCATCGACGCGCAACTTGATGAACTGGTTGCGCGCCGCGCGAGCGCGCGAGAGCTTGCGGCAACCGCGCATGCGGCGGGATTCCGGTCGCTCGCCGAGGATGGGCTTCGCCTCCTGCGCGACGGCGCAACGAGTCTCGAGGAAATCATGCGCGTGGTGGACCTGTCCGACCGGTGGGTAGCGACCGGCCGGCCGACGCTGCCTTAGGTTGCGGCCGGATGCCGCTCTACCGGTATCGCGCCATCGACGGCAGGGGCCAGACCGCAAAGGGTCTGCTGGATGCTGAGAACACGGAGGCGCTGGAGCGCGATCTGCAACGCAGGGGATTGATCCTCGTGCGTGTGACGCCTCAGCGCGCCCGGGATCGAGGCCTCTTTCCGGAGCGCGTCGCTCGGCGGGCGCTGATTCAGTTCTGCTTCCAACTCGAGCAGTTGACGGCGGCCGGGGTTCCCTTGGTCGAGGGGCTGCAGGACCTTCGCGACGGCGCCGAGCAGCCGGCGCTGCGCCACGTCGCCGCCGCGATGGTCGAATCGATCCTTTCGGGCGGAAACCTGTCGCAGGCTCTGGCCGAGCACCCGGCAGTGTTCGATGAAGTGTTTGTCGGGGTCGTGCGCGCAGGCGAACACGCTGGAAGGCTTCCCGAGGTCCTCGCCAGCCTGGGCGCCCAGCTGCGTTGGGAGGATGAGATCGCGGCCCGGACGCGCACGCTGCTTCAGTACCCGTTGTTCGTGGGCGGCGTGGTCATGGCATTGATCGTTTTCTTGCTCGTCTACTTGGTTCCGCAGCTCGCCGGATTCATCCGCAGCCTGGGTCACGACCTGCCGGTGCAGACCCGGGCGCTGCTCTGGGCATCTGAGGCTTGTATCCGGTATGGCTGGATCGTGCTGCTATCGCTGGGGGTCTTGTCTGCGATCGTGGGTACGATTGCGCGGCGCAGCGCGTGGCTCCGGGAGCCTGTCGATCGCCTCAAACTCGCGCTGCCGCTGTTTGGACCGGTCCTGCGCAAGCTGGTTCTCGCGCGCTTCGCAGCCAGCTTCGCGCTGATGTACGGATCGGGAATTCTGGTGCTCGACGCTCTTCGTCATGTCGAGGCGCTCCTTGGCAACCGCGTGTTGCAGCGCGCGGTCCACGCGGCGGCCGGGCAGGTTGCGGACGGCCGACCCTTGGCGGCCGCCTTCGCTCAGCTGGGGGTCTTCCCGCCGCTGGTCATCCGCATGCTGCGCATCGGCGAGCAGACCGGGGCGCTCGACACGGCGCTCAGGAGCGTAAGCGACTTCTACCACCGGGAAGTGCGCGAGGCCGTAGACCGCCTCCAGGCGCTTGCCGAACCCCTGCTGACGATGTTGCTCGGTGCGCTGCTTGCCGGGGTCATGCTTGCCGTGCTGGGGCCGGTTTATGACACCATAGCGGGCGTGAAGCTGTAACGTGCGATGCGGCGGGAGATTCCGCATCGGCGCCCCCATCAACGAAGCTAGGGACGAATGCAACGATGAACGAAGAAGAAATTGCCCAATTCCTGCGATCGCAGCCGCAGTTCTTCGATCGCCACCCGGGCTTGCTCGAGTCGATCCTGGTGCCGCACCCCCATGGCGGGCGCGCCATTCCTTTGGCGGAACGCCAGATGCTCGGCCTGCGCGACAAGGCGCGGGCGCTTGAGGGGCGGCTCGGCGAGCTGATCCGCATCGGCGAAGACAATGATGCCATCGGCGAGAAGGTGCACCGGCTCGCGCTGGCATTGCTCGCCACGAAGGACTTCCCGGGCTGCGCTCAGACGTTGTACTTTCATCTGCGCGAGGATTTCGCGGTGCCGCATGTCACGCTGCGCCTCTGGGGCAAGGCCCTGCCCCAAGACGCGCCGGAGGGCGAAGACGTGGGCACGGCGCTGCGCGAGCAGATCGAGGCGCTGCCGGCTCCTCAGTGCGGGAGCGCGGCGGGAAGCCCTTTTCTGCCGTGGTTCGGGCAGGCGCAGGAGCATGTACGCTCCCTGGCGCTCGTCCCCCTCGGCCAGACTCGAGCCTTCGGGTTGATTGCGCTGGGTAGTGAGGATCCGCAGCGGTTCTACGCCGACATGGGCACGCTCTTCCTGCGGCGCATCGGCGAGCTGGCGGCGGCGGCCATCGTCGCGCGCCTCTGAAGGGGACGAGGAGGTGACGGCGGCGCCCGTGGCCCCGGACCCCGATGTGGCGCTGGTGCGCGAATACCTCGATGCGTTGCGCCACCAACGGCGTCTCGCGCCGGCGACGCTGGCGAATTACGCCCATGCGCTGGACCTCCTGTTGGCGCTGCGCGGCGACGCGGCGCTCGCCAGATTGGAGCCCGCGCACGTCAGGCGCTGCGTAGCGCAGCTGCACGCGCAGGGTCTTTCTGGACGCACGCTGGCGAAGACGCTGTCCGCGTGGCGCGGGCTGTATCGGTGGCTCGCCCGCCATCGCGACTGGCGCACAAATCCGCTGCTTGGCGTTCGCGCGCCCAAGAGCGCAAGAACGCTGCCCAAGGCGTTGTCCGTAGAGCAGGCGCAGCGGCTGCTTGACGGCGCCCCTTCGGACGTTGTGGAACAGATCCGCGACCAGGCCATGTTCGAACTCATGTACTCCTCCGGCCTGCGGCTCGCCGAGCTCGTGTCCCTCGACGTCGACGATGGCCGTCTCGACCTCCGCGAAGCGCAGGTCACGGTGACGGGCAAAGGCGGCAAGACACGCACCGTACCCGTCGGGCGCAAGGCGTGCGACGCGTTGCACCGGTGGCTGGCAGCGCGGCCACGCTTGTCCGGACCCCAGGAGCGTGCGCTGTTCGTCGGCGCGCGGGGCGCACGCATCGCGCGCTCGGTCGTGAATCTGCGACTCAAGTCGATCGCCAGGCGGCAGGGGCTGGACGCATCCGTGCACCCGCACGCTTTGCGTCATTCGTTCGCCACGCATGTCCTGCAGTCGTCGCAGGACTTGCGCGCAGTACAGGAAATGCTCGGTCACGCGAGCATCGCGACGACCCAGGTCTATACGCACCTCGATTTTCAGGCGTTGGCGAAGGTTTACGATTCTGCGCACCCTCGCGCGCGCAAGAAATGATCCCGCGACTCATCCTGAAGGCGGGCCGTGACAAGTCGATCAGGCGCCGCCATCCGTGGGTCTTTTCGGGCGCGGTCGAGCGCGTCGAGGGTGCCCCGGATCGCGGCGCAACGCTTGCAATCCATGCTGCGGACGGCCGGGCGATCGCGCTTGCTGCCTGGAGCCCCGCATCCCAGATCCGCGCGCGAATCTGGACCTTTGACGCCGACGCAAGTATTGATGCCGACTTCCTGCGCGCCGCGATCGGTCGCGCGCTCGACTTTCGCAAACGCCTGCCCGTCGCGCGGCATGCGAACGCGTACCGGCTGATTCACGGGGAGTCCGATGGATTGCCGGGCCTCGTCGTCGATCGGTATGCCGACGTGCTGGTTGCGCAGTTCCTTGCTGCGGGTGTGGAGCGCTGGCGCGACACGATCCTGGATGCGCTGGCGGAAGCGACCGGGTGCGAGGCGATTTATGAGCGTTCCGATGCCGAGGTTCGTACGCTGGAAGGCTTGCTGCCAAGAGCTGGTCTCGCGCGGGGGGATCGCAGGGCTGCGCGCTGCGCCATCGTCGAGCACGGCGTGAACTTCCGGGTGGACTTCGAGCACGGCCAGAAGACGGGTTTCTTTCTCGATCAACGCGACAACCGGCAGCGGATTCGCGAGATGGCCGGCGGGCGGACCGTTCTCGATGCCTTCTGCTACAGCGGGGGGTTTGCGATCGCGGCGCTGGCGGGCGGCGCCCGCCACGTAACGGCGATCGACAGCTCCGGGGCAGCGCTCGACGTTGCTCGTGAGAACCTGATTGCCAACGACCTCGAGGGCGCGCCGATCGAGCTGCGCGAAGCGGACGTGTTCGCGCACTTGCGCGCGCTGCGTGATGAGCGCGCCCAGTTCGACCTGGTGGTGCTCGATCCGCCCAAGTTCGCACCCACTGCCGCCCAGGCACGCAACGCGGCGCGGGCCTACAAGGACATCAATCTGCTGGCGCTGAAACTGCTCGCCCCCGGCGGCTGCCTGGCGACTTTTTCCTGTTCGGGAGGGGTGCCGATGGATCTCTTTCAATCCATCGTGGCCGGCGCGGCCGTTGACGCCCGGGTGGACGCCAGGATCATCGAGCGGTTCGGCGCAGCAGCCGATCACCCCGTGGCGCTGAATTTTCCCGAGGGCGACTACCTGAAGGGGCTGTTGGTGCTACGGGCGTAGGCGGGATCAGCTGTTCAGACTCGCTCGCGCGCGGGCGCCGGGCCTGCCGTCATCGAAAGCTTCCGCAAGCTGCGAGAGCAGCCGGCGCTCTGACTCGGTGTGCATCTCGTCGTGTGCCAGAAGCTGCAGGAATCGCTTGGCCAGCGTCCGCTCCTGGCGGCCGATCCGGCACTCCATGTCGCGCCAGAGCCGCTCGGCCCCTACGAAGAGTTCGGAATCCGCTGAGAGCGCGGCGCCGGCCATCAGCGCGACTTGCGCGAAGACCAGGCGCGCGAGCTCAATCTCGTCGAGTCCGAACGTCTCGAGTTCCCGGCCAAAGCTCAGGCGCATGAGGAGCGCCAATTCCCGGTCGCTGGGCGCAAGTTCCGCCCGCTCATGCAACAGGGGATCCTCTTTGCCGCTTGCCACGTCGTAAAGGTTGGCTTCCATCGCTGACCCCTCCGGTTAGATTGGCCGTGCGTGCATGGCATTCCGCTTGCTCTCCAGGCTGGATCAATGATGTCACCTCGGGCGTTGGAGACAGAGGACAAATTCCTCGCACTGCCCTTTGGTACCGGTTCGAGCGCCGACCCGCCCTTTGGTACCAGTGGGCCTGCCCGGTGACCGCTCGCCGGCCAATGCGCCGGAATGCCTCCGGATCGGACGGCTGGCGCGCCGCGCTGCGGCGTCGGCGCATCGGGCTGTACAATTTCGCCCTCTACTCTGGAGCTGGCATGACGCAGAAAGACATGGTGCCGGTGACCATCCTCACGGGCTTTCTCGGCGCGGGCAAGACCACGCTGCTCAACCGGATCCTCAAGGAGGACCACGGACACCGCATTGCGGTGATCGAGAACGAGTTCGGCGAGGTGGGCGTCGACAACGAGATCATCGAGCGCAGCGACGAGCAGATCGTCGAAATGAACAATGGCTGCATCTGCTGCACGGT
>DKBI01000273.1 GCA_002451175.1 Betaproteobacteria bacterium UBA6904 | reverse complement strand
GTGGGCTCGTCGAGCAGCAGCAGATCGGGCTTGGAGAGCAGCAGCCGGCACAGCGCAACGCGCCGCTTCTCGCCCCCCGAGAGCTGGCCGACCTGCTGCTCCCACGGCGGCAGGCGCAGCGCGTCGGCCGCGATCTCCAGCTGGTGGTCCAGGTCCGATCCGGCCGCGTTGAGGGTCGCCTCGAGCTGCGCCTGCTCCTCGGCGAGTTTCTCGAAATCGGCGTCGGGTTCGGAATAGGCCGCGTACACGGCCTCCAGCCGCTGCTTCGCCACCGCGAGTTCGCCCAGCCCCTCCTCGACGCACTCGCGCACCGTNNGGCATGCGGATGACTTCGCCCTCGTAGGCGTCGTCCTCGCCGGCCATGATCCGCAGCAGCGTCGACTTGCCGGACCCGTTCAGCCCGAGCACGCCGATCTTCGCCCCGGGGAAGAAATTCAGCGAGATGTTCTTGATGATGGTGCGCTGGGGCGGCACCGTCTTCGAGACGCGCCGCATGGTGTACACGTATTTCGCCATGCGGCGAATTTTCGCATGCCGCGCGGGCGCGCGGATTGCAGTCGCTCAGCGCGACGGCATCAATGCGACCGCCTGGGTCGGCTCCCCGGCCCGGCGGGACGCGGGCGGCACCTGCTCCTCGTCGCGGTACAGCCCGCTGCGGAAGACGTGCGAGGCGACCTGGTAGAACGCCATCGCCTCCCGGGTCGCGGCCGCGTCGGCCACCAATCCGGCGATGTCGCCGGCGCCGTTCCTGCCGAACGTCTCCACCTTGCGCTTGGGCTGCAGCACGACGTAGCGGTCGCCGCGCAGATAGCCGAGGGTCTGAAAATTCGCCACGAACGCGCGGTCTCCTGCGGGATCGCTGTGCAGCACGTCGCGGCCAAAGAACTTGTTGTAGTAGTCGAAGTCGAGCAATCCCAGGAGCGTCGGCGCTACGTCGATCTGCGACATCAGGCGTTCGATGCGGCGCGGCGCAACGTGTTTCGGGGCGTACACGAGCACCGGGATGCGGTACTTGTCGACCGGGATCCGCGAGGTGCCGCGGGCATTCGCGCCGTGGTCCGCCGTGATCACGAAAACCGTGTCGTCGAACCAGGGTCGGCCGCGCGCCCCCTCGATCAGCCGGCCGATCGCGTAGTCCGTGTACTTCACGGCGCCGTCCCGGCCGCTGCCCGAAGGGATATCGATGCGTCCCGCCGGGTAGGTGTACGGCCGATGGTTGCTGGTCGTCATGACGTGGACGAATACCGGCTTGTCCGGGTGCGTCGCCTTGTCGCGGTCGATTTCTGCGATGACCTGCTCGTAGAGATGCTCGTCCGCCACGCCCCAGGCGTTGGCAAACCGGGCGCGGTCCCCCGGGATCGCGCCGCGATCGACGACGCGATAATCGTTGGCGTCGAAAAACGCGTTCATGTTGTCGAAGTAGCCGTACCCGCCGTAGGCGAAGATCACGCCGTAGCCCTTGTCCTCGAACACGCTGCCGAGCGAGAACAGCTTGTCGTTGTGCGGGCGACGCACGATCGACTGCCCGGGCGTCGGCGGCAGGGCGAGCGCCAGCGCCTCGAGGCCGCGCACCGTCCGGTTGCCGGTGGCATAGACGTTGGAGAACCAGAGACTCTCGCGCGCCAGGCGGTCGAGGTTCGGCGTCAGGCCGCGCGCATCGCCATAGGCGCCGAGGAATTCCGCGCCCAGGCTCTCCACGCTCACCAGGACCACATTCAGCCGCTTCTCGCCGCCCTGCGGCTTGACGCGACGCTCGACGCCTTGCGCGGCGTCGCGAGACACCCAATCCGCCGGGCCCATCTCGTCGCGCACCAAGCCGAGCGCCTCGCCCAGCGGCAGCGTCGCGTAGTGACGGTCGTAACTCAGCTCGCTGCGGCGGTTCGCCGCAAAGAACTCGAAGACGCCGTTTCCGGCGAGTTCCCGCGACGCGTCGGAGTGCATGCGCCCTTTGAGATCGCTGTCCACCTGCCACACGCAGCCCGCGACCAGCGCGACGAACGCGCCCGCCATCGCGGTTCGGTGTCGGGGAGCGACGCCCGCTCCCGCCCAACGCCAGAGCACCCGCGCCAGAACCACGACGACGATCGTCGCCAGCAGCGCGATCCCCGCCAGCAGGCGTCCCACGGGATAGGATTCCCAGATGTTGCCCAGCACTTCATGCGTGTACAGCAGGTAGTCGACGGCGATGAAATTGAAGCGGCCGCCGAACTCGTCCCAGAACAGCCATTCGGCGACCGGCAGGAGCAGCGCGACAAACGTGGCCGCAAACACCGCGGCCAGCGTCGCCGCGCGCCACAGCGGATGGCGCGCGACGCGATCCGGGGCAAGCGCCAGCCAGATCACCAGCGGCATGACGAGAAATGCCGCCGTGACGACATCGAACAGCGTGCCGGTCGCGAACGCGGCGAGCCATTCGACGACGCCGAGGTGCGACACGTCGGCGCGCAGCCACAGCGCCACGCGGGTCGCCTCGGAGGCGAGCACGAGAATGGCGGCCACGAGGCCCGCGACCCAGAACCTCGCGCTGATCGGCAGCGATTTCATGCTGCCGATGTTAGCCATCCAAGCTTGCGAACCCCTGACGCGGCCCCGGGGCGCCGCGCCGGCGGTATGATCGCAGCGTGCGCATCCTGATTGCCGAAGACGACGCCTCGCTCGCCTCGGGCATCGCCAAGATCCTGAGGACGGAAGGCCACGCCGTGGACATCGTCACGGTCGGCGAGCACGCCTCGCTGGCGGCGCAACAGGAGCATTTCGACCTCGTGATCCTCGACATCGGGCTGCCCGGCGTGGATGGGTACGAAGTCCTGCGCCGGCTTCGCGCCGCCGGGCTGCGCACGCCGGTGCTCGTCCTGACGGCGCGCGACGAACTGGAAGACCGTGTGCGCGGCCTGGACCTCGGCGCGGACGACTACATGACCAAGCCGTTCGCCATGCCGGAACTCGCGGCCCGGGTGCGCGCCCTCATCCGGCGCTCGCAGGCGCGCGTGGGCCAGGTCACCACGCACGGCCCGCTCGTGCTCGATTCCGCTGCGCGGCGCGCGACGCTGGACGGGGTGCCGCTCGAGCTTGCCGCGCGGGAGTGGGCGGTGCTCGAAGTACTGCTCGCGCGCGTCGAGCGCGTAGTCTCGAAGGAAACGATCATCCAGGCCGTCGCGGGATGGGACGAAGAGCTCTCCCCCAACGCCATCGAGGTGTACGTCTCGCGCCTGCGCGCCAAGCTCGAGCCGGCCGGAATCCGCATCCGTACCGTGCGCGGTTTTGGTTACCTGCTCGAGGCCGTCGCGGATCGCTGAAATGCCGCGATCCAGCCTGCGCGCGCGCCTGCTGCGCGTGCTGCTGCCGCCGGTCGCCGTGCTGCTCGCCCTCGGCGCGGTCGCCGCCTTCGTCCTTGCCGTCGAATCCGCGGGCGAGGCCTACGACCAGGCGCTGGTCGACGTCGGCCTGGCACTCGGCGAGCGCGTGCGGCGCGCGGGCGACGGCTACGCGTTCGATCTGCCGAGCGCTGCGGANNGCGCGCTGCTCGCCGGCGAGCGCGATCTGCCGCCCGTCCCGCCCGGCATCACGCCCGACGACGGCGTGCTGGCGTTCGACAGCCTCTATCGGAATGCCAAGGTGCGCGTCGTGTCCGTCCAGGTGGCGTGCGAAAACCAGGAGTGCACGGTCAGCGTCGCGGAGACGACGCGCAAGCGCGCCCGGCTGATTCGCAACCTCGTGCTCGCGAGCATCGTGCCGGCGCTGCTGGTGGCGGCGCTGCTGCTGGCCATGGTCTGGTTCGGCATCCGGCGCGGCCTTGCGCCGCTCGAGCTGCTTTCCGAGGAGATCCGGTCGCGCTCGGCACGCGAGTTGCAGCCGATCGACGTCGGCCAGACGCCGCTCGAGGCGCTGCCGCTGGTCAACGCCATCAACCAGCTGCTCGAGCGCGTCACCGACGCAAGCCGCAACCAGCAGCGCTTCCTCGCCAACGCCGCGCATCAGCTGCGCACGCCGCTCGCCGGTTTGCAGGCCCACACCGAGCTCGCCCTGGCGCAGCAGCCCGCCGGGCCGGTGCGCGACGAGCTCGAGCAGGTGCACAGCGCGACGGTGCGCACCGCGCGCCTCGCCACGCAGCTGCTCGCGCTGGCGCGCGCGGAGCCCGGCGGCAGCCGCTGGCAGGCGCTCGCCCCGATCGACCTCAAGCAACTGGTCGAGACGGAAGCCGACGAATGGGTGCATCGCGCGCTCGCCAAGGACATCGATCTCGGCTTCGATCTCTCGGCGGCGCCAGTCAAGGCAGACCCGGTTCTGCTGCGCGAATGCTTGGCGAATCTCGTTCACAACGCAATCGAGTACACGCCGCGCGGCGGACGCGTGACGGTGCGCACGTTCGGCATCGACCGGGCGTCCTGCCTCGAGGTCGACGACAGCGGCCCGGGCATCCCCGAGGCTGAGCGCGAGCGCGTGCTGGAGCGCTTCTATCGCCTGCCGTCGTCGCCGGGCACGGGCAGCGGACTGGGCCTTGCCATCGTGCGCGAAATCGCCGCGGCGCACGGCGCTACGGTCCGCATCGGCACGCCGCCCGAGGGCCACGGCTGCCGCGTGACGCTGCGGTTTCCTTGACCGCTAGCCGCGCTGCCGGGGGCTCTCCCGGCGCGGGCCGCGCCATGCGCGCAGATGCTCGGCGGCCTTCCTGCGCTGGTCCGGCGTGAGCACCTCGGCGGCGTCGGCGAGCGCCTGCGAAAGACGCCTCGACGCCGCGTCCGCAGCCTGAATCTGTTCGCCACGCAGCCGCTCGATCGCTGCGCGGTCCACCGTGGGCGCGGCCAGCAGATCCATCGCCTGCCTGCGCGCGTCGCGCGCCTTCTGGCGCATCGGCGCCAGCTCGCGCGCCGCGGATTTCGCAATCTCGGCGAGCTTCGCCGTCTGCTCCGGCGTGGCGTCCACCTCGACGGCGAGGTGCTTCACCATCCGCTCGAGGCGCGCCTCCATCCGAGCCGGATCGATCGGACCGGACAGGGAACCCCGCCCGTGCGGGCCGTTTCCCGGTCCGCCGTGCGCCCAGGCCTGCGCGCCCACGCCCGCGGCGAGACCGCCCATGAGCGCCGCAACCGCCGCGCCGCGCAGAAATCGCCGCTTGCTGCTGTCTTCCATGGCTGCACCTTTCCGATGAATGAGAGGACCGATCTTCCGGCGAAAGGCAGTCTGGGCCGCGGCGGCAAGCGGATCATCTCCACCAGGTAACGTTGTGTAAGAAGACGTTGCGCCGCCTCATTCCGGGATGCCCCGGCCGCGGCGCCAGGCCGCGCGGGACCCTGCGGCCGCCTCAGAACGTCGTACAGCGATAGAAGCCGCGATGCCCGAAACACGTCGCCGCGCCCGGTGCGCGCTGGTACCGCTCGTAGGCTTCCTTCGCGCTCAGCCGCAGGATGCAGTCCCGCCAGGCATCCGAGTCCCTGGTGAAGCCGAGCCGCTCGCACGCCGGGCCGTAGACGACGATCATTTCGTCGACCTCGCGCTCCATCTGCGCGGCGCGATCGGCCGGCGTCGCGCAGCCGGCGAGCAACGCCGCAAGGGCGA
>DKBI01000206.1 GCA_002451175.1 Betaproteobacteria bacterium UBA6904 | reverse complement strand
GCACGAGCACCGGCTCGCGGTCGGTATCGATCTCGGCACCACCAATTCGCTGGTTGCGACGGTGCGCAACGGGGTGGCCACGGTCCTGCCCGACGAGCAGGGCCGGCCCCTGCTGCCGTCGATCGTGCGCTATGTGCCGGACGGCCGGGTCGAGGTCGGCTACGCGGCGCAGGCGTGCCAGGCGAGCGATCCGAAGAACACGATCGTCTCGGTCAAGCGCTTCATGGGGCGCGGCGTGAAGGACGTGGGGCATGTCGAGAACGCGCCCTACGATTTCGTCGACGCCCCGGGGATGCTGCAATTGCGCACCGTGGCCGGCGTGCGCAGCCCGGTCGAAGTGTCCGCGGAGATCCTCAAGGCGCTGCGCAGCCGCGCGGAGGCGGCGCTGGGCGGCGAGCTGATCGGCTCGGTGATCACGGTGCCCGCGTATTTCGACGACGCGCAGCGGCAAGCGACCAAGGACGCGGCGAAGCTCGCCGGCCTGAACGTGCTGCGCCTGCTCAACGAACCCACTGCCGCGGCGATTGCCTACGGCCTGGAGAATGCCGCGGAGGGCATCTATGCGGTGTTCGACCTCGGCGGGGGCACGTTCGACATCTCCATCCTCAAGCTGTCGCGCGGCGTGTTCGAGGTCGTCGCGACGAACGGCGACTCGCTCCTCGGCGGCGACGATTTCGATCATCGCGTGTTCTGCTGGGCGCTCGAGGAGGCGAAGCTCCCGCCGCTGCAGGCGCGGGACATCCGCCTGCTGCATGCGAAGTCGCGGGAGGCCAAGGAGGCGCTGACCTACCATGGCGAGGCGCCGATCACGGCACGGCTGACCAGCGGCGAGTTCGTCGACCTGAAGCTGACGACGGAAATCTTCGGCGACATGACGCGCACGCTGGTGCAGAAGACGCTCGGCCCGGTGCGCCGGGCGCTGCGCGACGCGGGCCTGACGGTCGCCGACATCAAGGGCGTGGTGATGGTGGGCGGCGCGACGCGCATGCCGCAGGTGCAGCGGGCGGTGGGGGAGTTTTTCCAGCGCGATCCGCTCAACAACCTCGACCCCGACAAGGTGGTGGCGCTCGGCGCCGCGATGCAGGCGAACGTGCTCGCGGGCAACCGCGCCCAGGGCGACGACTGGCTGCTGCTCGACGTGATTCCCCTCTCGCTCGGCCTGGAGACGATGGGCGGGCTGGTGGAGCGCGTCATTCCGCGCAACTCGACGATTCCCGCGGCGCGCGCGCAGGAGTTCACGACGTTCAAGGACGGCCAGCGCGCGATGAGCTTCCACGTCGTGCAGGGCGAGCGCGAGCTGGTCTCGGACTGCCGTTCGCTCGCGCGGTTCGAGCTGCACGGCATCCCGCCCATGGCGGCGGGTGCCGGGCGGGTGCGAGTGACGTTTCAGGTGGACGCGGACGGATTGCTCTCGGTCACCGCGAAGGAAAAGACCAGCGGCGTCGAGACCTCGGTCACGGTGAAGCCGTCCTATGGCCTGACCGACGCCGAGATCGAGCGCATGCTGCGCGACTCCGTGGAGCACGCGCGCGAGGACATGCAGGCGCGCGCGCTGCAGGAGAACCGCGTCGATGGCGAGCGTCTCGCGGACGCCGTGCGCGGCGCGCTCGGGGTCGATGCGGCGCTGCTGTCGGCCGAGGAACGCGCGGGCATCGAGCGGACGCTCGCCGCGCTCGAGCAGGCGCTCGCCGGAAGCGACCATCGCGCGATCCGGCGCGCCGCGGAGGCCCTCAACCACGCGACCGAGGATTTCGCCGCCCGGCGCATGGACGCCGGCGTGCGCCGCGCGCTCGCCGGACAGAAGATCGCCAGCCTCGGCGGCTAGGGACGCGCATGCCGAAACTGAATGTCCTGCCGCACGCCGAGCTCTGCCCGCAGGGCGCCCTGCTGGAGGCGGCGCCGGGCGCGTCGATCCTCGACGTGCTGCTCGCCAATCACATCGACATCGAGCATGCCTGCGAGAAATCGTGCGCCTGCACGACCTGCCACGTCATCGTGCGCGAGGGCATCGACTCGCTGGATCCGGCCGAGGAGAAGGAAGAGGACATGCTCGACAAGGCCTGGGGGCTCGAGGCGAACTCGCGCCTGGGCTGCCAGGCGCGGGTGCACGGCACCGACCTGACGATCGAGATCCCGCGCTACACGATCAACTTCGCGCGGGAGGGAGCGCACAAATGAAATGGATCGATTCGCGCGACATCGCGATCGCGCTCTCGGAGGCGCATCCGGACGTCGATCCGACGCGCATCAACTTCGTCGATCTCTACAACTGGGTGCTCGCGCTGCCCGATTTCGAGGACGACCCGAAGCGCAGCGGCGAGCGCATCCTCGAAGCGATTCAGGCGGCCTGGATCGAGGAGATGGCGTAACGTGCGCGCGCCGTGCTGGCTGATCGCGCTGGCACTGCTCTCGTCGGGGCCGGCGTTCGCGCAGGGTGGCGAGCCGCCTCCGGTCTATGGCATTCGCGCCGGTGACCTCCACGGGCTGATCGACCGCAGCGGCAAGGTGCTGCTCCCCGCCGAATTCGCCGAAGTGAAGCCCGGCAATCCGCTGATCCTCGCGAGCAAGGGCTACAAGACGGCCTATTTCGATTACGCGGGCCGCATGGTGATCGAGCCGCAAACCGAGATCTTCGCGCCGTTCGCGGACGGTGTGGCGCCCAGGCGCATGGTGGATGCCACCGGCAAATCGAAATTCGGGTTCGTGGACGCCAGCGGCAAGGTTGCGATTGCGCCGGCCTACGACCATGCCGAGGGGTTCGTGGACGGCCTCGCGCCCGTGGGCATCGCGGACGCGTGGGGCGTCATGAAATACGGCGTGATCGATCGCAGCGGCAAGCTGGTGGTCCCCGCGACGTTCGACAAGGTGCTGGCCCCCTCCGGTGGCGTGGTGCGCGCGCAGATGAAGGATCGGCCGCACCGGCTCTTCGCGCGCACCGGGCGCGACATCACGCCCGCGGGGGTGGACTTCATCGGCGTGCAGTCCGAAGGCATGGTGCGCATCTGGCAGGGCCGCAAGCAGGGCTACGCGACCACCGCCGGCGAGATTGCGATTGCGCCCCGCTTCGACAACGCGAACGAGTTCCGCGAAGGCCTGGCGCGCGTCTGGGTGGCCGGCAAGTACGGCTACATCGACAAGCGCGGCGGGGAGGCGATTCCGGCGCGCTTCGAGACCGCGGAGGACTTTTCAGACGGGCTCGCGCTGGTGAAGGAGGGCGGCAAGTCGATGTTCATCGACACCTCGGGCAAGGTGGTGCTCCAACCGGAGGCCGACCGCGTCTATTCCTTCAGCGAGGGGCTTGCAGTCGCCAAGGTCGGACCCAAGTACGGTTACATCGACAAGCGCGGCCGCTTCGCGATCGAGCCGCAGTTCAGTTTTGCACGGGCCTTCTACAAGGGGCTCGCCGGCGTGTCCATGGGGCGGGCGAGCGGATACATTCGCCCGGACGGGCAGTTCGTGTGGCGCGACGACGCCACGCCGCGCAACTGACGCATCATCAGAACGGGGGTAGCGATGTTCCATCCGATCACTTTGCCTTTCGGCGCCAAGATGCTCTTCAACACCGTGAAGCTCAAGCCGGGCGTGACCTTCGAGCAGGTCGAACTGGCGGTGGGCGAGATGTGCAACGTCGTCAAGGAGACCTACGGCGGCGACAAGGGCGGCTTCATTGCCGGGCAGGTGTTCCGGTTTTCCGGCTTTATCTCGGACGAGGGGTCCATCGGCGGCGCGAAGGCCGCCGACGAGCACTACGCGATCGTCACCTACTGGCGCTCCTTCGAAGAGCACGAGCGCTCGCACGCGGACACGGTCTTCACCAACAAGTTCGAGGCGCTCGCGCAGNNCGAAACAGCACCATGCCGGGCCACGCCAGGCGCCCGTTCAATCGGCGGCTGAAGAGGATGCCGTCGGTGCGTGACACGACGGCCGCGCGCGCCGCCGGTCCGCGGGCGCTCATCGGATCGATGACCTCGCAGATCACGTCGCCTTTCTTCACCCGCGAGCCCTCGGCCACGCGATAGGTCAGAATCCCCGTCGTCGGGCTGTAGCCGACGTCCATCCCGCCGATCGGCGTCGCCTCCGATTTCACGCGCGGCAATTTCCCGGCGCGACCGGCAATCAGCCCGCGGCGCACGAGGAACCGGTACAGATTCTTCGCATCACCCTCGCCGAGCTCGTGCGTGACGTCGTGCTGGCCGCGGTACTCGACGGTCGCGGAAAGGCAGGCCTGCGGAATGTTCGCTCCGGGAAAACGCGCCGCGAGTCGCGCCCAGAGCGCGCCGTGCACGCCGGAGAACGTCAGCGCCTCGGGGTAGGGGTCGTTGTACAGCGTTGCCTGCGCGCCGAGGTCCGCGGCGAGCGCCCGCGCCGGTCCGGGCCAGTCCTTGCGCGAGATGAACAGGTGCAGCGCGGCCTGCATGTCGCAGTGCAGGTCGAGCACGACGTCGGCATCGACCGACAGCTTCATCACCTCGGCGCGCAGCGTCTGCAGTTCGTTCGCCGGTTTCATGGCCGCGAGCGCCGCGAGCGCGGCGGCGCGGATCCGCGTGACGTTCTCGCCCGCGTGGCGCCCCAGGCTGCCGCCGATCCGCTTCGCCACGGCATCCGACAGGTCGTGCCAGTTGCGGTTGAAGTTGTCGCGGCCGAGAAAATCGTAGCGGCCGAGATGGTTGTTGCCGACGAGCTGCGACAGGCCGATGGGATTCACCACCGGCACGACGACGATCTCGCCCTTCACGCGCCCCCGGCGGTCGGCGTCCGCGAGCATCGGCAGCAGGTGATGCAACGCCATTGCGCCGGGCAGCTCGTTGGCATGAATGGAGGCCTGCAGGTAGGCCTTGGGCCGCGCGCCTGCCCGGCCGAATCGATACACCGTCAGGCTTCGTCCGGTGCCGGGCGTCATCGAAGGCAGAACGATTCGCGACTTGCGCATGGCCATGCTCCCCAAGGGTAAAGGGGCGACATTGTCCGGATTTGCGGGCGGTTGAACAGGCCCGCGGCGAGGTGGGGGACCCGCCGGAATCCGGGTAACATCGCGCCACCGAGCGGGACCGGTGAGCCGGGACGCCGTCACTGAGGGAGGGAGAGATGGACCACAAGGATCTTCGCGGGCTGATCGCGGCCGTCAAGGACGGCCGCCTGTCGCGACGGCATTTCATGCGCGCGGTCGCGGCAGTCGGGCTTACGGCGCCGATGGCGACGCAGCTGCTGACCTGGTCGGGCGTCGCGCACGCGCAGACGCGCCTCGCCTACAAGCCGACCAAACGCGGCGGCGGCGGGACCCTCAAGCTGCTGTGGTGGCAGGGGCCGGTGCACCTGAACCCGCAGTGGGCAACCGGCACCAAGGAGCAGGAGGGTTCGCGCCTCTTCTACGAACCGCTCGCCGCCTGGGATCCGGAGGGCAATCTCATGCCGGTGCTCGCGGCGGAGCTGCCGTCGCGCGACAACGGCGGCCTGGCTGCCGACGGCAAATCGGTCGTCTGGAAGCTGAAGAAGGGCGTCACCTGGCACGACGGCAAGCCGTTCACCGCCGACGACGTGGTGTTCAACTGGGAGTTCTGCAAGGATCCCGCCACGTCCTCGTCGCTGATTTCGGTCTACAAGGACATCAAGGTCGAGAAGCTCGATACCCACGCGGTGCGCGTGACGTTCCAGAAGCCGACGCCGTTCTGGGCCGAGCCGTTCGTGGGCACTTCCGGCATGCTCCTGCCGAAGCATCTCTTCGCGCCGTACATCGGCGCGAAGTCCCGCGAGGCACCCAACAACCTGAAACCGGTGGGCACGGGCCCATACAAGTTCGTGGACTTCAAGCCGGGCGACATGGTGCGCGGCGAGGCGTATGCGGGGTACCACCAGCCCAATCGCCCCTATTTCGACGCGATCGAAATGAAGGGCGGCGGCGATGCGATTTCGGCCGCGCGCGCGGTGCTGCAGACCGGCGAGTACGACTACGCCTGGAACCTCCAGGTCGAGGACGAGATCCTCAAGCGGCTCGAGGCGGGCGGCAAGGGCCGCGTGACGATCGTCGCCGGGGGCAACATCGAGTTCATCCAGCTCAACCCGACCGATCCGTGGACCGAAGTGGACGGCGAGCGCTCCAGCGCCAAGAGCCGGCATCCCGCGTTCTCCGACAAGGCGGTGCGCGAGGCGATGGGGCTGCTGGTGGACCGCAAGAGCGTGCAGGACTTCATCTACGGCCGCACGGGCGTGGCGACGGCGAACTTCCTCAACAATCCGGCGCGCTACCGCAGCCCGAACATGAAGTTCGAGTTCAACGTGGACAAGGCCAACCAGATTCTCGAGGCGGCGGGGTGGAAGAAGGGGAGCGACGGCATCCGCGCGAAGGGCAATGCCAAGCTCAAGTTCGTGTTCCAGACCTCCGTCAACCAGCCGCGGCAGAAGACGCAGGCGATCATCAAGGACGCCTGCGCCAAGGCGGGCATCGATCTGGAGCTGAAGAGCGTGACCGCGGCGGTGTTCTTCGGCGGCGACTTCGCCAACCCGGACACCTACCAGAAGTTCTGGTGCGACATGCAGATGTACACGACCACCATGACGCAGCCCGACCCGCAGACCTTCATGGAGCAGTACTGTTCCTGGGAGGTGTCGCAGAAGGCGAACAAATGGGCGAGCCGCAACATCTCGCGCTGGCGCAACGACGAGTACGACAAGGCCCACGTCGCGGCGCAGGCGGAGATGGACCCGGTCAAGCGGGCGGCGCTGTTCATCCGGATGAACGACCTGGTGTGCGGCGACGGGCACATCATCCCGGTCGTGTTTCGCCCGCGGCCGTCGGCCGCGACGACGAAGCTCGCGGCGCCGCTGTCCGGCTGGGACAACGACATGTGGGCGCTGCCGCACTGGTTCAAGGAGTCCTGATCCCTTCCCGGGCAGTCGTGGCGCGGGCCGCGCTGTTCAGCGTCCCGCGCCGGCGCCGCACTCCCATGCGCTCCCGCTGAACCTTGGGCACCTACGTCCTGCGGCGGGTGCTGCTCATGATCCCGAGCCTGCTCGGGATCAGCGTGGTGCTGTTCACGGTCCTCGCGCTTGCACCGGGTGATCCGTTCGAGGAACTCGCCACCAACCCGAACGTTCCGCCCGAAGTGCGCCTGGCGCTGCGCGCGCAACTCGGCTTGGACGACCCCGTCTGGCAGCGCTACGTCCACTGGCTGACCGCGATGCTGCAGGGCAACTGGGGCTTTTCGTTCGTCAGCCGCATCGACGTCGACACGCTGATCTGGCAGCGCCTGCCGGTGACGATCGCAGTGATCGGCGCCTCGCAGATCCTCGCCCTGCTGGTGGCGCTGCCCGTGGGCATCCTGGCGGCGGTCAAGCCGTACTCGTGGTTCGACCGCATCGCAAGCACGCTGGCGTTCATCGGCTTTTCGCTGCCGACGTTCTTCACGGGCGTGCTGTTCATTCTGCTGTTCTCGATCGAGCTGGGCTGGCTCCCGTTCGTGTTTCGCGCCGACGTTCCGGCGACGGGGTGGGCGTGGTGGTGGGAGCACGTCAAGCAGTCGATCATGCCGGTGGCGGTGCTGGGCCTGTTCCAGGGAGCGAGCTGGATGCGCTACGTACGGTCCTCGGTGCTCGACGTCGTGCGTCTCGACTACGTGACCACCGCGCGCAGCAAGGGTCTCGCGGAGTCGGTGGTGATCACCAAGCACGTCGTGCGCAACGCGATGATCCCGGTGGTCACGCTGATCGCCCTGCAGCTGCCGGCGCTCTTCGGCGGGGCGATCGTCACCGAGCAGATCTTCCGCATCCCCGGCATCGGCTCGCTGCTGATCGACGCCATCCTGCGCAACGACACCCCGGTGATCATGGCGGTGACCTTCGTGCTGAGCTGCCTGGTGATCCTGTTCAACCTGCTTGCCGACATCCTCTATGGCTGGCTCGACCCCCGCATCAGCTACAGCTAACGGGCTGGGCAAGCCGATCGCCAGCGTGTCGCCCTGGCGCGAGGCGTGGCGCCGGTTCCAGCGCCACCGGCTCGCGTTCTGGAGCGTCTGGGTGCTGGGCCTGCTGGTGCTGCTGGTGCTGTTCGGGCCGCTGGTCCACAAGGTGGGCATCAACGACATCGATTTCCAGGCCCGCCTGGCGTCGCCTTCGGGCAAGCACCTGCTGGGCACCGACGATCTCGGTCGCGACCTGCTCGCCCGCATGCTCTATGGGGGACGGATCTCGCTCGCGGTCGGCCTGGCGGCGATGCTGATGGCGATCAGCGTGGGCGTGCTGATCGGCGCGATCGCCGGGATCTCGCGCGGCTGGATCGACGCGGTGCTGATGTGGATCACCGACCTGTTCCTCAGCCTGCCCCAGCTGCCGCTGCTGCTGCTGCTGATCTTCCTGTTCCGCGAGGCGCTCAAGTCGATGTTCGGCCTCGAGGTCGGCATCTTCCTGCTCATCGTGCTGGTGATCGGGGGCTTCCGCTGGATGCCGGTCGCGCGGCTGGTGCGCGCGCAGTTCTTCAGCCTCCGCGAGAAGGAGTTCGTCGAGGCCGCGCGAGCGCTCGGCGCCTCGACGACGCGCCAGGTGGNNGCGCCACATCCTGCCCAATTCGCTCGGCCCGGTGATCGTCGCGGCGACGATCGACGTCGCGGCGGCGATCATCGCCGAGAGCACGCTGTCGTTCCTCGGCCTCGGGTTTCCGCCGGACATTCCGACCTGGGGCCGCATCCTCTACGACGCGCGCGATTACATGGACATTGCGATGCATTGGGCGCTCTTCCCAGGGCTGGCGATCTTCGTCACCGTGCTGACGATCAACTTCGTCGGCGACGGACTGCGCGACGCGCTCGATCCGCGGCGGGTGCTGTAGTGGCGCTGCTCGAGATCCGCGGGCTGAAGACCCACTTCAGGACCGACGACGGCTGGCTGCATGCCGTGGACGGCGTGGACCTCACCCTGGACACCGGCGAGAC
>DKBI01000323.1 GCA_002451175.1 Betaproteobacteria bacterium UBA6904 | reverse complement strand
GTCGAGCACATGCGCGACAATCTCGCGGCGGGTCGCGGCGCGCTGCCCGACGCGGCATTGCGCAGGAAGATGCGCGAGCATCTGGCGCGGTCATGACGCGGTCGTGGGTCGCGCTCCTGTGTCTTGCCCTCTCGGCGCTGGCGCACGCCCAGTCCGAGGGCGTGGACGTCCGCAAGAGCCGTCTGCTCCTGTTGCCCGCGGCCACCGTCGAGCGCACGGCCAGCCAGCAATATGGCCAGCTCATGCGCGCAGCCACGCAAAAAGGCGTGCTCAACACGAACCGGCGCGAAGTCGAGCGCCTGCGCAACATCGCGCGCGCCCTGATCCCGCATTCGGCACGCTTCAACGCGGACGCCCAGCGCTGGCGGTGGGAGGTGAACCTCATCCAGGCGACCAACGTCAATGCGTTCTGCATGCCGGGCGGCAAGGTCGCATTCTTCAGCGGACTGATCGACTCTCTGCGTCTCACGGACGACGAGGTGGCTGCGGTCATGGGCCACGAGATCGCGCACGCGCTCCTCGAGCACGGGCGCGCGCGGATGTCCGAACAGCTGCTGAAGAACGTCGGCATCTCGATCGCCGCGATGATGCTCGACCTCGGCCAGCTCTCGACGCAGGCCCTGGCCGGCGCCGCGGACCTCGCGCTCACCCTGCCGTTCTCGCGTCGTCACGAAACCGACGCGGACCTCGTGGGCATGGAACTCGCGGCGCGCGCCGGGTTCGACCCCCGCGCAGCGGCATCCGTCTGGCAGAAGATGCAACGCCTCGCCTCGCAGAGCGGGCGCGGACAGCCACCGCAGTTCCTATCGACGCACCCCTCGCACGCATCGCGCATCCGCGAGATCGAGGCGAATCTCCCGAAGGTGGTGCCCCTCTATGACGCCGCGCGACGACCCTAGCGCGGACGTGGTCATCGTCGGCGCCGGGATCGCCGGGGCCTCGGCGGCGTATTTTCTCGCGGCGCACCGGCGCGTCATCGTTCTGGAACGCGAGGCACAGCCCGGCTATCACACCACCGGCCGCTCGGCGGCGCTGTTTTCCGAGGCCTACGGCAACGCAATGGTGCGCGCCCTGACGCGCGCGAGCCGGGAATTCTTTTCGTCGCCGCCCGCGGGTTTCGCCGACCACCCGCTGCTGAGCCCTCGCGGCCACCTGATCTTCTGCCGAGCCGACCAGAAATCCGAACTGGATGCCGCGGCGGCCGACATGGCGGCCACCGGCACGCGCATCCAGCCCTTGACGGGCGCGCAGGTCCGCGCGCTCGTGCCGGCGCTGCGCGACGAATACGCGCATGCGGGCGTGCTCGACGCAAACGCCGAGGACGTCGACGTGCACGCTCTGCTCCAAGGGTTCCTGAGAGGCGCGCGCGCGCAGGGCGCCCGCCTCGTGACGGGCGCAGAACTGCGGGCCGCTGAGTTTTCGGCGGGCCGCTGGCGCCTCGAGACGACGGCCGGCCGGTTTGCGGCAGACGTCTTGATCAACGCCGGCGGGGCGTGGGCGGACGAGGTCGCTCGCCTCGCTGGCGCGGGGCCGCTCGGCCTGCAGCCCCTGCGGCGCACGGCCATCGTCTTCGAATGCGCGCACCATTCAGGCGCGCAAGGCTGGCCGATGGCCGTCAGCGCCGACGAGTCGCTCTATTTCCGGCCCGAGGCCGGGCGCTTCCTCGCCTCGCCCGCCGACGAGACACCCTCAGCCCCCTGCGATGCGCAACCCGAGGAACTGGACGTCGCCCGGCTGATCGACCGGCTGCAGTCCGCAACGACCTTCGCAGTCCGCCGCATCACGGCGAAATGGGCCGGGCTGCGGACGTTCGCGGCGGACCGGACCCTGGTGGCCGGGCTTGACCCGCTTCAGGGAGGCTTCTTCTGGCTCTCGGGCCAGGGCGGGTACGGAATCCAGACTGCGCCTGCGATGGGCATGCTGGTTGCTTCGATGATCCGGGGAACCGGCTGTCCCGAAGTTCTGCAAGCGCACGGCGTTCGAATGGCCGAACTGGACCCCGGGCGGCTCGGGCACGGCACTTCCTGAGGAATTGTGTCCGCCGATTTGTGAAAGCTCAAATCCCTGCAACTTGGCCGAAGTCTACAATAGGCCCCGTCTGCACCAGGATCGCCTTTGGGGGTTGAAATGACGAGCACGCTCCGGCGCGTCAGCGCAATTCGTCCCACGCTAGTTTCCATCGCAGTATCGGCCTGCTTCGTTGCCGGACTGGCCCACGCCAACCCCACGGGCCCCTCAGTGGTCGCGGGTCAGGCGAGCTTCTCGAGCGCCGGCAGCGCGCTCACGGTGACCAACAGCCCCAACGCGATCATCAACTGGCAGGGTTTCTCGATCGGCACGGGCGAGATCACGCGCTTCGTGCAGCAGAGCGCGCAGAGCGCGGTGCTGAACCGTGTCGTGGGGCAGGACCCCTCGGCGATCCTCGGCACGCTGTCCTCCAACGGCAAGGTCTTCCTCATCAACCCGAACGGGATCCTGTTCGGGCAGGGCGCGCGGGTGGACGTGGCGGGGCTGGTGGCGAGCACGCTGAACCTCTCGAACGCGGACTTCCTGCAGGGCCGGCTGAACTTCGAAGCGGG
>DKBI01000167.1 GCA_002451175.1 Betaproteobacteria bacterium UBA6904 | reverse complement strand
CCCGGCGGTTCGATGAGGCCGATGATGGCCATGCCGGTGATGGACTTGCCGGCGCCCGACTCGCCGACCACGCCGAGCACTTCGCCCGGCGCGATGGCGAAGGACACGCCATCCACCGCGACGAGCGTGCCGCGCCGCGTCGGGAATTCGACGCGCAGGTCCTTCACCTCCAGCAGCGCGGTGCTCACCGCAGTTTCGGATTCAGCGCGTCGCGCAGCCAGTCGCCCAGCAGGTTGACCGACAGCACCAGCACGATCAGCGCGGCGCCGGGGAACACGGTGATCCACCACTCGCCGGAAAACAGGAAGTCGTTGCCGATGCGGATCAGCGTGCCGAGCGACGGCTGCGTAGGCGGCACGCCGACGCCGAGGAACGACAGCGTGGCCTCGGTGATGATCGCGGTGGCGATGTGGATCGTGCCGATGACCAGCACCGGTCCCATGACGTTGGGCAGCACGTGGCGCACCATGATGGCGAGCGGGCGGCGGCCGATGACGCGCGCCGCCTGCACGTACTCCTTGCCGCGCTCGACGAGCGTCGAGCCCCGCACGGTGCGCGCATATTGCACCCACCCCGAGAGCCCGATCGACAGCACGAGCACGGGAATCGCGATGCCGTCGTGGGTTTCGCGCGGCAGCGCGGCGCGCGCCACGCCGTCGATGAGCAGCGCGATGAGGATCGCCGGAAACGAGAGCTGGATGTCGGCCACGCGCATGATGAAGGCATCCAGCCGCCCGCCCGCGTAGCCGGACAGCAGCCCGAGCCCGACNNTCGTCCGTGCCCAGCAGGAACTTCGCCTGGCCGCCTTCGCTCCACGCCGGCGGCGCGAATGCGTCCGTGAGGTTCAGCGAGGCGAGATCGAACGGATTATGCGGCGCGACCCAGGGCGCGAACAGCGCACCCCCGACGCTGAGCAGCGTCAGGAGCGCGGCGGCGATGGTAAGCGGCGAGTGGCGGAAGCTCCAGGCGAGGTCGCCGTCCCAGAGCCGGGCGAGGGCGCTGCGCAGGTCAGTCCACCCGCGCGAACCGCGCCTCGGGCCGGTCGTCGGCCTTGTGCACGGTCGTGACGTTCTTCTTCATCGCCCAGGGCCTGAGCTGGTGGTGCAGCGGCACGTAGTAGAAGTTGTCGCGCGTCATGACGAGCGCCTCGCGCAGCATTGCGTCGCGCTTCGCCACGTCGGTCTCGGTCTTCATGGCGTCGATGAGGGCGTCGATCTTGGCATCGCTCACCCGCCCGAGGTTGAAGCTGCCGTCGGCCCCCGTGGTCTTGGTGCGCACCAGCGACACCAGCGAATACAGGCCGTCGAACGTCGCCACGCCCCAGCCGAGCATGTAGGCGCTGTGGTCGAACTTCTGGATCTTCTGGATGAAGGTCGCCATGGGCTGCGCGTTCAGTCTCACCTTCAGGCCGATGCGCGCCCACATGCCGACGAGCGCCTGGCAGATCTCCTCGTCGTTCACGTAGCGGTTGTTCGGGCAGTCCAGCGCAAACTCGAAGCCGCCCGGGTAGCCGGCCTCGGCGAGCANNCCGCGCATGGTCACGCGGCGGATCGCCTCGCGGTCCACCGCGAGGTTGAGCGCCTTGCGCACGCGCACGTCCTTGAACGGGTTCTTGCCCTTCACGTTCGAGTACTTGAGCTCGTCGCTGAACTGGTCCATGCCGATGAAGATCGTGCGCACCTCGTGGCCGTCGAGCACCTTGAGCTTCGAATCGCCGCGCAGGCGCTGCACGTCCTGCGTCGGCAGGTCGGTGACCAGGTCGACGTCGCCGGACAGGAGCGCCGAGACGCGCGTCGCGTCGGCCTTGATCGGCGTGTAGATCACCTCGGTCGCATTGCCCTCGATCTTGTCCCACCAGCCGGGGTTGGCGCTCAGGACGATGCGCTTGTCGGGCTCCCAGGCCTTGATGACGTAGGGGCCGGTGCCGTTGGCGTTGCGCGCGGCGAACGACTCTTCCTTCTGGACGTAGTTCTGCACGTTCTCGGACTTGTTCTTCGTCGACCACGCCTTGCTCATGATGCGGAAGTCGACCAGGTTGCGCAGCAGCACCGGGTTCGGCCCGGAGAGCATCAGGTCCACCGTGTGGTCGTCGATCTTCTTGATTTCCTTCACGCCCGCGACGTAGATCTGCATCGTGCCCTGCGGCTGCAGAATCCGGCTGTAGGAGAACAGCACGTCGTCGGCAGTGAACGGCGTGCCGTCGTGGAACTTGACGTTCTTGCGCAGGCTGAAGCGCACCTGGGTCGGCGAGACGTACTGCCAGCTGGTGGCGAGGCAGGGCTCGACCTTGAAGTCCTTGGTATAGCGCACCAGGCCCTCGTAGCTGTGCTGCAGGATGCCGTTGGTCGTGGCGTGGTTCTGCGAATGCGGGTCGAGCGTCAGGATGTCGTTCTGCGCCGCCCACTTCAGCGTGGCGGCCTGCGCCGCGCCGGACAAGGCGAACGCGGCCGCGGCCGCAACCAGCAACTGTCTGAGTTTCATGGTCAACCTCCCTGGATGTCCTGCGAAATCGGCAGCGATTCCTCAGCGAGCGCGGCCAGATACCCCGCGCCGAGCGGAATCACGTCGTCGTTGAAATCGTAGCCCGGATTGTGCAGGAAGCAGCCGCTCGGGCCGCCGCCCTGGCCGAGCCACACGTAGGCGCCGGGGCGCGCCTGCAGCAGATACGAAAAGTCCTCGCCGCCCATCGTCGGATCGGCGTCGCGCTGCACGTTGCCGGCGCCGAAGATGCGCTCGCCGACGCGCGCGGCGAACTCTGCCTCGCGCGCGGTGTTGACGGTGGCCGGGTAGCCGCGCGTGTACTGCAGCTCGCAGGTGGCGCCCAGCGCCTGCGCCACCGAGCCGACGATCTCGCGAATGCGCCGCTCGGCGAGGTCGCGCGTCTCGGGGCGGAAGGTGCGCACCGTGCCGACCAT
>DKBI01000172.1 GCA_002451175.1 Betaproteobacteria bacterium UBA6904 | reverse complement strand
AAAGCGCGGCGCGAGGCGGATGAACTGCGCCGCCAGCTGGAGGCCGAAAAGGCCCGCGCGGAGGCCGAGCGGCGCGCGCGCGAGGAAAGCGAACGCAAGGCGAAGGAAGACGCGGCGCGCGCCGCGCAGGAGCAGGCGCGGCGCGAAGCGGAAGAGAAGGCGCGGCGCGAGGCGGAAGAGAAGGCGCGAAGCGAAGCCGAGCGGCAGGCGCGCGAGGCAGGCGAGCGCAGGGCAAGGGAAGCGGCGGAACAAGAGGCACGCGAGGCGAGGGAGCGGGCGCAGCGGAGCGCATCGCTCGCCGCTGGCGACGACGACGAGGGCGCCCGCAAGCGGGCCGCCAGCGCCCGCGCGCTGGTGTCGAAGGCGCCGACGGCGGCCTCGCTCGACGATTCGCTGCTCGCGGACCTCGATTCGTTCGCGCAGCGCGATGACGAGGCGTCCCGGGCGAAGGAGGCGGAGGCGCAGGCGGCGAAGCAGGCCGCAGAGCGCGCGGCCCGGGAAGCGGCGGAACGCGCGGCCAAGGAAGCGGCGGAACGCGCAGCGAAGGAGAAGGCGGCGGCGGAAAAGGCGGCGCGTGACGCGGCGGCGGCTACCCGCGCGGCCCATGCGTCGGAACCGGTTGCCCCGGTTGTGCCGGAGGCGCCGGTGGCCCGCTCGCTCGACGATGCACGGCGCGAGGCCGAGGAGGAGCGCCGACGCGCCCGTGAAGCGCAAGCCCGGCGCGCGATGTCGGCCGCCGACGTCGAGGCGGCCCGCGAATCCGAGCAGGCCCGCTCGGATGAGGAGGACAAGCGCCGCCGGCGGGCCATGGCAGCGGTGTCGGGGACGGTGCTCGAGCAGGCCATCGACGAAGATCTGGAGATCGGCGAGCACGAGCTCGGATTCGACGAGATCGAGCGCGAGCGGCAGCTGATCGAGAAGGCGTCGGGCAAGCGCGAGCGCAAACCCATGCCACAGGAACCGGTGCCCGCGGATGCCGGCGAGCCGGAGGCCAAGGCGGAAAGATCGCAGGCGAAGCGGCGCGTCGAGACCGTGGCGGCGGCGACGCACGACACGGAAGACGTCATGGGGCGGATGGCGCACGAAGATCGCCCGCCGGTCCCCTGGGTGAAGTACGCGGCGATCGGGTTGGTGGTCGTGGTGGCGGGCGGGCTCGGCGCCGTACACCTCATGCCAGTTTCCACGGCGCCCTACGAAAAGGCGGCTTCCGAGGCGCTGGGGATGCCGGTCCGCATCGGCGCGGCGCGCAGGTCGATGATCACCGGCATTCAGCTGAAGTTCGAGCGGGTCTCCATTGGCGATGCGGTGCAGATCGCGCTGGTGCGCGCGCATGGCGGGCTCGGCGCCGTGATGAGCGACCAGGCGAAGTTCGACCGTCTGGAGCTCGAAGGCGCGAGCATCGCGCAGGATCAGCTGGGCGGCGCCGTGCTCGGCGCGCTGCAGGGCGAGAACCTGAAGGTCGCGCGCATCACGGCCAAGCAGGTCAAGCTGCCCGGGCCGCTGCGGCTGCCGGATGTCGATGCCGATGTCACCGTGGGCGGCAACGGCGCGTTGCAGGCGATTGCCGTGACGGGCGCTGACGGCTTGAACGTCAAGCTGGTGCCCGCCGGCGGCACGCTGAGTCTCGAAGCCGGCGCCACCAGTTTCGCGGTGCCCTTCGTGCCTGGGTTCTCGCTGGCCGATTTCGGGGCCAAGGGCAGCGTGACGCGCGAGGCATTGACGCTCACGGAGTTCGACGGCCGCGTGTTCGAAGGCGTCGTCTCGGGCAGTGCCCGGGCGCGCTGGGGTGCAGCCTGGTCCGTAGAGGGCGAACTGCGCGTCAAGAACCTGAACGCGGCGGTCTTCGCGCCTGCGCTCCTGTCGGAAGGGCGCGCCGAAGGCCGCGGCCTGTATTCGATGAGCGGCGCGGATCCCGCCAAGCTGGTCGAGCGCCTGCGGCTGGAAGGCAATTTCAAGATCGACAAGGGCGTGCTGGGCAGCTTCGACCTGGGTCGCGCCATCCAGACCAATGGCGCGCAGAGCGCCGGGCGCACGCTGGTCGGCGAGTTGTCTGCTCAGGGCGTCTACCAGGGCGGCACGGTGCAGTTGCGCAACATCACGCTTTCCTCGGGCGCGCTGAACGCCGGCGCGAGCCTCGACATCGCGGAAGGTGGAACGCTTTCCGGTCGCGTGGTGGCCGACCTCAAGACGCCGGCCCAGACGTTCCGCGCGACGCTCCTCATCGGCGGCAAGACGCAGGATCCCGTGCTGCGCCGGTGAAGCCGCGCGCGCGGCTGCCGGTATAATTCGGGTTTACCGGCGCCTCTGCATGCCCTTGATTCGAAATCTCCGCGGCGCGCGCGCGCTGTCGGAGTTCCGCGTCGCCAAGCTGCTGCCCCAGCTGCAGTCCGTCTCCCGCGAGGTGCGCGGCGTGCGCGCCGAATACTGGCATTTTGCGGAACTGGATGCGCCGCTTGCGCCGGCGCAGGACGATCTCCTGGCGCGGCTGCTGCAGTACGGCGCGCCGCCGCCCGCGGGTGAGGCGGGCGAAACGCTGTGGCTGGTGGTGCCGCGCATCGGCACGATCTCGCCCTGGTCGTCCAAGGCGACGGAGATCGCGCGCAACTGCGGGGTTGCCGGCGTGAGGCGCGTGGAACGGGGAACGGCGTACTGGATCGCCGGCCGCGTGCCGCCGGCCGACGCCCCGCGCATCGCCGCGCTGATCCACGATCGCATGACCGAGAGCGTGCTCGGCCGCCTCGAGGATGCCGCGCAGCTGTTCCAGCACGTGGCGCCGCGCCCGCTGCAGACGGTGCCGCTGCGCGAGCTGGAGCAGGCCAACCGCGCGCTCGGCCTTGCGCTCGCGGCGGACGAAATCGATTACCTGCGCAACGCCTACGAGGCGCTGGGCCGCGACCCGACCGACGCCGAGCTGACGATGTTCGCGCAGGCGAACTCCGAGCANNCACTGCCGCCACAAGATCTTCAACGCCGACTGGATCATCGACGGCGCGCGCCAGCCGCAGTCGCTGTTCGCGATGATCCGCCACACGCACGCGCGCAATCCGCAAGGCACGGTGCTGGCGTATGCGGACAACGCCGCGATCATGCAGGGACGGCAGATCCAGCGGTTTCATGCCGACGGCGAAGGCCGCTACGGCGTGCATCCGGGTCTCGTGCACACGGTGATGAAGTGCGAAACGCACAACCATCCGACGGCGATCTCGCCGTTTCCCGGGGCGGCGACCGGCGCGGGCGGCGAGATTCGCGACGAGGGCGCGACCGGGCGCGGCGCCAAGCCCAAGGCCGGGCTGGTCGGTTTTTCCGTGTCCCATCTGCGCATCCCCGACGCGCCGCAGCCCTGGGAGGCGGAGGCCGCGGGCAAGCCCGATCGCATCGCCGGCGCGCTGGCCATCATGCTCGAGGGCCCGATCGGGGCGGCGGCGTTCAACAACGAATTCGGGCGGCCCAATCTCGCGGGGTACTTCCGGACGTTCGAGCAGCGCGTGGCCGGCGTGCAGCGCGGCTACCACAAGCCGATCATGCTCGCCGGCGGCATCGGCAGCATCGCGGCCGAGCAGTCGACGAAGGCGCCGGTGCCGGAGGGCGCGCTGCTCGTGCAGCTCGGCGGCCCGGGGCTGCTGATCGGCATGGGCGGCGGCGCNNGTGCAGCGCGGCAACGCCGAGATCCAGCGCCGCGCGCAGGAAGTCATCGATCGCTGCTGGCAGCTGGGCGCGGCCAACCCGATCCTGTCGATTCACGACGTCGGCGCGGGCGGCCTGTCGAACGCGATGCCGGAACTCGCGCACGGCGCGGGGCGCGGCGCGCGGCTCGATCTGCGCGCGGCGCCCGCCGAGGACTCGGGCATGTCGCCGCGGGAAATCTGGTGCAACGAGGCGCANNGCGCAGGAGCGCTACGTGCTGGCGCTGGCGGCGGACGCGCTCGAGCGCTTCCGTGCCCTCTGCGAACGCGAACGCTGCCCGTTCGCCGTGCTGGGCGTGGCGACCGGCGACGGCCACCTGCGGCTCGACGATCCGCTCCTCGGCGCGCCGGCCGTGGATCTCGATCTCGAGCTGGTCCTGGGCAAGCCGCCGAAGATGCTGCGCGACGTGCGCCGCCTCGCGCGCGCTCCGGCGCCGCTCTCGCTCGAGGGCATCGAGCTGAAGGAGGCGGCGTATCGCGTGCTGCGCCACCCGGCGGTGGCCGACAAGACGTTTCTCATCGCGATCGGCGACCGCACGGTGGGCGGCTTGTGCTCGCGCGATCCGTTCGTCGGACCGTGGCAGACGCCGGTGGCGGACTGCGCAGTGACGCTGCGCGACTTTTCGGGCAGCACGGGCGAGGCGTTCGCCGTCGGCGAGCGAACGCCGCTCGCGCTGATCGACGCGCCCGCCTCGGGCCGCATGGCGGTTGCGGAGGCGATCACCAATCTCGCGGCGGCGCGCATCGCCTCGCTCGGGGGCGTCAAGCTGTCGGCGAACTGGATGGCGGCCGCGGGCTATCCGGGGGAGGACGCGGCGCTCTACGACACGGTCGCGGCGGTGGCGCTCGAATTCTGCCCGGCACTCGGCGTGTCGATTCCCGTCGGCAAGGATTCGCTCTCCATGCGCACCGCCTGGGACGACCGCGAGGTGGTCGCGCCCCTGTCGCTCATCGTGTCGGCCTTTGCGCCGGTGGAGGATGCGCGCGGCACGCTCACGCCGCAGCTGCGCACCGACTGCGGCGACACGGAGCTGATCCTCGTCGACCTCGGCGGCGGGCGCAACCGCCTCGGCGGCTCGATTCTCGCGCAGGCGTGGTCGCGCTTCGGCGACGCGGCGCCCGATGCGGACGATGCCGCACGCGTCAAGGGGCTGTTCGACGCGGTGCAGCGGCTCGCCGGGGCGCAGTTGCTGCTCGCGTATCACGACCGTTCCGACGGCGGCCTCTGGGCGGCGGCCTGCGAGATGGCGTTCGCCGGTCGCTGTGGCGTCACCCTGAATCTCGATGCGCTGGTGTTCGATGCCGCGGCGGACGACGTGGATGCGTTCAAGCGCGATGCGGATCGGCAGTTGGCCGGCCGCGCCCGCGAGCGCGCGCTGGCGGCGCTGTTCACGGAGGAACTCGGCGCTCTGCTGCAGATCCGGGCCGCGGACCGCGCCCGGGTCCTCGAGACGCTGCGCGGCGCGGGTTTAGGCGAGTTTGCCCACGTCATCGGGCTGCTCAATGGGCGTGACGAGCTTTGCGTGACGAGCAACGCGCGCGTGCTGCTTGCGGAGAAACGCGTGGACCTGCAGCGCGCCTGGTCGGAGACGACGTGGCGGCTGCAGTCGCTGCGCGACCACCCGGATTGCGCGCAGGAAGAATACGACCGCGTGCTGGATGCGCGCGACCCCGGCATGCACTTCGCGTTGAGTTACGCGCCGCAGGAGGACGTCGCGGCGCCCTGGATCGCGCGCGGCGCGCGGCCGCGCATCGCCGTGCTGCGCGAGCAGGGGGTCAACAGCCAGGTGGAGATGGCGGCCGCGTTCGATCGCGCCGGCTTCGAGGCGATCGACGTGCACATGTCGGACGTGCTGGCGGGCCGCGTCACCCTGGGGGGATTCAAGGGGCTCGCCGCTTGCGGCGGGTTCTCGTACGGCGACGTGCTGGGCGGCGGGCAGGGATGGGCCAAGTCGATCCTGTACCACGCGCGGGCGCGCGCCGAATTCGAGCGCTTCTTCGGGCGCGCCGACACTTTCGCCCTCGGCTCGTGCAACGGCTGCCAGATGATGGCCGCGCTGAAGGCAATCATTCCGGGCGCCGAGCACTGGCCGGTATTCGCGCGCAACCGCTCGGAGCAGTTCGAGGCGCGCTTCGTGATGGTCGAGGTCGCGCCCGGGCCGTCGATTCTTTTCCAGGGCATGGCGGGCAGCCGCATGCCCATCGCCACGGCGCATGGCGAGGGGCGCGCGGAATTCGCCTCCGAGGCGCAGCGCCTGCTCGCCGCGCCGCTGGTCAGCCTGCGCTTCGTGGACCACCGCGGCGCGCCCGCCGCGACCTATCCGCTCAATCCGAACGGCTCGCCGCAGGGGATCACCGGGCTGACGACGCCGGACGGACGCTTCAACATCGTGATGCCGCACCCGGAGCGCGTCTTCCGCAGCCTGCAGATGTCCTGGACGCCCGACCAGGCGGGCGAGGATTCGCCGTGGATGCGCATGTTCCGCAACGCGCGCGTCTGGGTCGGATGAGACGCCCCGCCGCGCTGCTGGCGCTCCTTGCGGCGGCCTGCGCGCCGGCGCCCGAGCGCCCGGACCCGGGCGATCGATTCACGATGCGCACGGCGCTCACGCCGTACGCCGCGGCGATCTGCATCGCGCGCAATGCGCGCGGCGGCGCGGGAACGACCGCCGAGGAGCGCACGGTCGGCAAGAGCTCGACCGAGGTCGTGGTGCGCGCCGGTCGCGGCGAGACGCTGGCGGTTGCCCGCATCGACCACGAGGGCACCTTCTCCAGCGCGACCATCCAGGTGACGCCCGCGGTGCGCGCCGACCGCGAGGGATTTGCGCGCGCGCTGATGTCCGGCTGCTGAACGCCGTTCGGCGGGTCTGCGTGCTATCTTTTCGCGCCCATCGGGGGCGCAANNTCCGAAGCCGGGGGCACGCCATCCGCGCCGGCGCCGAGCGCGCGGCCGCGCGCCTTTGCCGAGGTGACCAAGGACGCGCAGCGCTCGGACGGACATTTCACCGTCTACCGCAAGGACGAGCGCGTCTGGGTGGCCCTGCTTCCGGCGCAGCTCGGCGAGGCCTTCCTGTTCTCCGTGGACGTCGCGCAGGGGCTCGGCGAGCGCGGCCTGTACGGCAACCAGATGGGGCGGTCCTACGTCGCCTACTTTCGGCGCAGCGGCGAGCGCATCCAGCTCGTCGCGCGCAACGAGGAATTCTTCGCTGCGGCCGGCACGCCGCAGTCGCGCTTCGTGGGCGAATCGTTCGCCGAGAGCCTGATTGCCTCGGCGCCGGTGGCGTCGCTGCCGCATCCGGAAACCAAGGCGCTGCTGATCGACGCCGGCGCGCTGCTGATCGCCGACATCCCCGGGTACCTGACGCGGCTGGAAGCCGCGTTCCGGATGCCGTTCGCGCTCGATCGCAACAACAGCGCCATCGTCAAGCTGACCAATCAGGCGCAGCAGAGCGTGTTCGAAGTCCGCGCGCATTACGCCGTGCCCAAGCTGCCCGCGCCGCCGCTCAAGCCGGCGGCGGAGGCCGCGCCGGCGCCGCCGCGTGCGCTGCCCGACCCGCGCAGCGCGTTCCTGGGATTCCGCTACAGCTTCGCGCGCCTGCCCGCCGAGCCCATGCGCCCGCGCGTCGCCGACGAGCGCATCGGCCACTTCACGGTGGCGCGGGAGGATTTCAGCGAGGACACCTCGGCGAAGCGGCGCCGCCATTTCGTGCAGCGCTGGCGCCTGGACAAGCGCGACCCCGCGGCCGCGGTGTCCGCGACGCGGGAGCCCCTGGTGTTCTGGCTGGACCGCAACATTCCCGAGAAGTACCGCAGGGCGGTCGCGGGCGGCGTGCTGGAATGGAACAAGGCCTTCGAACGCATCGGTCTGAAGGACGCCATCGCGGTGCGGCAGCAGGAAGGTGCGGACGACATCGAGCAAGGTCCCGCGCGGCGCGCCGTGGTGCGCTGGTTCACGGGCGCGGACGTCGGCTTCGCCATCGGGCCGCGGCGCGCGGATCCGCGTACCGGCGAGATCCTGAAAGGACATGTATCGCTGGGATCATTGCGGATCAGGCAGGATTTTATGATCGCACAGGGATTATTGTCCCCCTTCAGAGGTGCTCATCCGGATGTGGAAAAGGCCAGGGAAATGGCACTGGCCAGAATCAGGCAATTATCGGCCCATGAGGTGGGGCACACCCTTGGTCTTGCACACAACTACGCATCCAGTGTTAACAACAGGGCTTCCGTGATGGATTATCCCCATCCCCTGATAAACCTGACCGATGCAGGAGAAATAGACCTTTCAAAAGCTTACGATACAGGAATTGGCGAATGGGATAAAATGGCCATCCGGTACGGCTACAGTGATTTTCCATCCTTGACGGACGAAAAACAGGCCCTTGAAATGATCATCAGGGAATCCATCGACCGTAGTCTTTATTTCATTTCCGACCGCGACGCACGTCCCATGGGAAGTGCTCACCCTTATGCGCATCTTTGGGATAACCAGTTGAATGCAGCCGATGAATTGAACAGGATGATTGAAATAAGAAAGATCGTTATCCATAACTTCGGTATCAACAGCATTCCGGAAGGAACACCTTTATCGTCATTGGAAGATGTTTTCGTTACCGTGTACCTGTTACACAGATATCAGCTTGAGGCCGCTTGTAAAGTAGTTGGTGGATTGTATTACACCTATGCCCTCAAAGGTGATGGCCAGATTATCACGGAACTCATTTCCCCGGAAAAACAGACCATGGCCTTGAAAGCGGTCCTTCGAACCCTGCAACCTGAATTTCTCAAAATCCCGGAAAATATCCTTCAACTATTTCCCCCGAAAGCCCTTGATTATTATGATACCCGTGAAGATTTCAAGAGTAAGACAGGACTGACCTTCGACCCGCTGTCGGCAGCGGAAAGTACCGCCGACCTTTCGCTGACCCTGCTCCTGCATCCGGAAAGGACTGCGCGACTGGTAGAGCATCATGCAAGAGACCGGCATCAGCCTGATCTGCTGGGAGTCTTGGATGATGTGGTGGAAAACACCTGGCACCAATCCTATTCGGATCCGTATGATGCGGAGATCAACCGTGCGGTGAGTAAGCTTGTACTTGAACATCTGTTCAACCTATGTGAAAATGAAAACTCCACCCGGCAGGTAAAAGCCATCGCCCTGGCTCAAATAATAGAATTGGACCAATGGCTGGGGAGGAAGACAGAAACCAGAAATATGGAGGAAAGAGCCCATTATTTATATGCTATTGAAATGATAAGAAGATTCAGGGAACGGCCGGAACTTTTTAAAACACCGGAAATACAGGAATTGCCTCTGGGCCCCCCCATTGGAACGGATCCATCAGGTTGTGATTTTTAAGAAATCCGGTAAATATTTCCAGTAAAAAAATCTATTTTAATGAAATTTTTTTTCATCCTATTCTGAACTATCAATGAAGAAGGTATTTTATTTTTTATTATTTATCACTAATTCTAGCTTCCACTGTTTCGGAC
Source organism: Betaproteobacteria bacterium UBA6904 (assembly GCA_002451175.1). GTDB lineage: Bacteria > Pseudomonadota > Gammaproteobacteria > Burkholderiales > SG8-39 > 2-02-FULL-66-14. Next base: position 381 of record DKBI01000172.1, on the reverse strand, counting down.
AATCGTATATTGACCACCAGACAATGGGATCTTTTTTGAAAAAACTAAATACAGATTTTCCTGATATTACGAGACTTGAATCTATCGCCAAATCGCCGGGAGGGAGAGATATCTGGGCATTGACCATCGGAAATGGGGATGTGGATAACCATCCCGGTCTCGCCATCGTAAGCGGTGTGGATGGAAGCTATGTAGCTGGGTCTGCCCTGGTCATGATATTCGCGCAAAGCTTAATTGGTAACAGCCAAACGGACAGTATAAGTCATCTACTTGACAGTGTAACCTTCTATATTTTTCCTAACATGAATCCGGATGCCAGTGAACAATTTTTCAGTATACCACAATATGAACGTCTGGCCAATGACAAGGCAACGGACGATG
>DKBI01000274.1 GCA_002451175.1 Betaproteobacteria bacterium UBA6904 | reverse complement strand
ATGTTCCTGCCGCAGGTGGTGAAGTCCGCCCGCGTCATGAAACAGGCCGTCGCGCACCTGGTGCCGTTCATCGAGGCGGAGAAAGCGAAGCGCGGCGAGGCGGGCCGCGCGAAGGGCAAGGTGGTCATCGCCACGGTCAAGGGTGACGTCCACGACATCGGCAAGAACATCGTCGCCGTCGTCCTCCAGTGCAACAACTACGACGTGGTGAACCTCGGCGTGATGGTGCCCGTGCAGACGATTCTCGACACCGCGCGGCGCGAACGGGCGGACGCCGTGGGCCTGTCGGGGCTCATCACGCCGTCTCTCGAGGAAATGGCGCACGTGGCACGCGAGATGCAGCGGCAGGGCTTCACCCTGCCATTGCTCATCGGCGGCGCCACGACGTCGCGAGCGCATACGGCGGTGAAGATCGCGCCGGAGTACGCCGGGCCGGTGGTCTACGTCCCCGACGCTTCCCGCAGCGTGCCCGTCGTGCAGAGCCTGTTTTCCACGGAGTCGCGCGGCGGCTTCGAGGCGTCCCTGCGGGCCGATTACGAAAAGATCCGTGCGCAGCATGCGGCCAAGAAGGGGCCCGGTCCGCTGCACGCGATCGCCGACGCGCGCGCTCGGGGACTCAAGACCGACTGGTCCGCATACACGCCGCCGGCACCCCGCGAGACCGGCATCGCCGCGCTGAGCGACTATCCGGTGGAGAAGCTGATTCCGTACATCGACTGGACACCCTTCTTCCAGGCGTGGGAACTCTCCGGCGCATATCCCAGGATTCTCGAGGACCCGGTGGTCGGGGAGGCTGCGCGCAAGCTGCGCGCCGAGGCGCTGCAGATGCTGGAGCGCGTCGTCGCGGAGCGCTGGATCTCGGCGAACGCCGTGTACGGGCTGTTTCCGGCCGCTCAGGTGCGCGGCGACGATATCGAGATCTACGGCGACGCCGAGCGGCGGCACGTCCTCATGACCTGGCACAACCTGCGCCAGCAGAATCACAAGCCCGCGGGCCGGCCGAATCTCTGCCTGGCGGATTTCGTCGCGCCGCGGGAGTCCGGCGCCGCCGATTACATCGGCGCGTTCGCCGTTTGCGCCGGCGGGTTCGACGAGCGCGTCGCGGCGTTCGAAGCGCGTCAGGACGACTACAGCGCGATCCTGCTCAAGGTGCTCGCCGACCGGCTGGCGGAAGCCTTCGCCGAGCACCTGCACGAGCGCGTGCGGCGCGAGTTCTGGGGCTACGCCCCCGAGGAGCGCCTGACGCACGACGCGCTCATCGCCGAGACCTATCGCGGCATCCGGCCCGCGCCGGGGTATCCGGCCTGCCCAGACCACACGCCCAAGGGGCCACTGTTCGACCTGCTCGAAGCGCCGCGCCGCGCCGGCATGCGGCTCACCGAGTCGTACGCCATGCTGCCGGCCTCCTCGGTGGCGGGTTTCTATTTCTCGCACCCGGAGGCGCGCTACTTCGCCGTCGGCAAGATCGGCAAGGACCAGATCGAGGACTACGCCCGGCGCCGCGGCATTTCCGTGTCCGAGGCCGAGCGCTGGCTCGCGCCGTATCTGGCGTACGACCCAGCGCCTATAATGACGCCCGTTTCCAACTGAGAGGGCGCAGCATGGGCAAGGGCGACAAACGTACGCGCAAGGGCAAGATCTACAAGGGCAGCTACGGCAAGAAGCGTCTGCAGCGCGTGAAGAAGAAGAAACCCGCGTAGCCGCGGCGCGGGTCCGACGTCACTTGCGCCAGAACGCGGGCGTGAGGACGACCAGCAAGGTCATCAGCTCCAGGCGGCCGAGCACCATCGCAAAGCTCAACACCCACGTCTGGAAATCGTCGAGCACGGCAAACGTCGATGCCGGCCCGACCTGGTTCAGTCCGGGGCCGGTGTTGTTGATGCACGCGACGACGGCCGTGAAGGCCGTCACGATATCCAGCCCGCTGGCGGCCAGCAGCAGCGTCAGCACACTCATGCAGCTCATGTAGACGAAGCTGAACGCCAGCACGGCGAACACGACGTTGTTCTCCACGGGCTGACCGGAGATCTTGATGGGCTGGTAGATCCTGGGATGAATGATGCGCAGCAGCTCGCGGAAGACCTGGCGGAACAGAATCTGCGCGCGCATCATCTTGATGCCGCCCCCCGTGGAGCCTGCGCAGGTCGCGAAACTGCACAGGAACAGCATCCAGAGCGGCGCAAAGACCGGCCAAAGGTTGAAGTCGGCGCTCGCGTAGCCCGTAGTCGTCGCAATGGAGATGACGTTGAACATCGCGTAGCGCAGCGCGGTCGCGTAATCGGCGTAGACGTGGTTGCCCAGCAGGTACCACGCGATCCCGAAACAGGACCCGAGCGTCACGCAAAAGAACCAGAGCGCCTCGGAGTCCCCCCGATAGGGCTTCAGCGAGACCCGCTGCCAGGCCAGAAAATGCGTGCCGAAATTCACGCCGGCGACCATCATGAACACCGCGGCGACGGACTCGATGCGCTGGGAATTCCAGTACGCGAAGCTCGCGTCGTGGCTTGAGAAGCCGCCCAGGCTCATCGTCGAAAAGGCGTGCATGACGGCGTCGATCCACGTCATGCCCGCCCAGCGGTACGCCAGGGCGCACGCGACAGTAATGCCGAAATAGACGAGCCAGAGGCCTTTCGCCGTCTCGGTGATGCGCGGCGTGAGCTTGCTCTCCTTCATCGGGCCTGGCGTCTCCGCCTTGAACAGCTGGCTTCCGCCCACGCCCAGGAGCGGCAGAATGGCGATCGCCAAGACGATGATCCCCATGCCGCCGATCCATTGGAGCAGGCAGCGCCAGAGGTTGATCGACGGCGGCAGCGCATCCAGACCGGAGAGCACCGTCGCGCCGGTCGTCGTAATCGCCGCCATGGTCTCGAAATAGGCGTCCGTGAAGGACAGCGTATGCAGATGCCCCATGAGCGGCAAGGTGGCGAACGCGGGCAGGACGGTCCAGACGAGTACCACCAGCAGGAAGCCGTCGCGCAGGTGCAACTCGCGCTGCCGGCCATGCGTCATCATCCACCCCAGCCCGCCCACGAGGAGCGTCGTGACGATCGCGATGTCGTAGGCGCGCTCCGCCCCGTCCGAGAGCAGCAGCGAGACCCCGAGGGGCAGCAGCATGGTCGCCGCGAAGATGACGACGACGATGCTGAGCAGATTGAGTACGACCCGGATGCTGCCCATGGCCGCTAGAGAAAGCGCGCGCCCACCTGGAACAGCCGCTCGACCTTGGGCAGGATCTTCTTGTCGGTGACGAACACGATGACGTGGTCGCCGGCGAGAATGCGCGTGTTGTGGTGCGCCATCAGCACTTCGTCGCCGCGCACCACGGCGCCGATCGTCGTGCCGGGCGGCAGATCGATTTCCTCGATCCGCCGGTCGGTGACCCGGCAGGAATCGCGATCGCCGTGGACCACCGCTTCGAGCGCCTCGGCGGCGCCGCGGCGCAGCGAATGCACGGCCACCACGTCGCCGCGGCGCACGTGCGCGAGGAGTTTGCCGATCGTCGCCTGCGCCGGCGAGATGGCGATGTCGATCTGCGCCCTCTGGACGAGATCGACGTAGCTGCGCCGGTTGATGAGCGACACGACGCGGCGCGCACCGAGCCGCTTGGCGAGCAGCGAGCTCATGATGTTGTTCTCGTCGTCGTTGGTCACGGCGACAAACAGATCCATGTCGCCGACGTTTTCCTGTTCGAGCAGCTCCTCGTCCGTGCCGTCCCCGGTGAGCACCAGGGCGCGCTCCAGCTTCGCCGCGAGCAGTTCGCAGCGGCGCTTGTTGTGGTCGATGATGCGCACCGAGTACTCCGCCTCGAGGGCGCTGGCGAGCCGCAGACCGATGTTTCCGCCGCCCGCGATCATGACGCGGCGCACCGGCTGATCCATGCGCCGCAGCTCACGCATCACCTGGCGGATGTCGCGCGTCGCGGCCAGGCAGAAAACGTCATCGTTCGCCTCGATGACGGTATCGCCGTCTGGCGCCACGGGGGCATCGCCGCGGAAGATCGCAACGATGCGCGCATCGACGTGCGGAATGTGCTGCCGAAGGTCGCGGATGGGGTGACCAACCAGGGGCCCGCCCTGATAGGCGCGAACCGCCACCAGGCTGACTTTGCCGTCGGCAAAGTCGAGGACCTGCAGCGCCTCCGGGAACTCGACCAGTTTGGCGATGTAGTCGGTCAGGATCTGTTCCGGGCAGATCGACAGGTCCACCTCGAAGCCGTCCGGGCCGAGGACTTTTTCGTCGTTGAGGAAGTCGGTCGCCCGCACGCGGACGATGCGCCGCGGGACGTTGAACAGGCGGCTCGCCAGCTTGCACGCCACGAGGTTGGTTTCGTCCGACTGCGTCACGGCGATCAGCAGGTCGGCGTCCTCGATGCCAGCCTCCAGCAGCACCGACGGGTGCGCAGCGCTTCCGGTCACCGTGCGCAGGTCCAGGCGGTCCTGGAGCGCGCGCAGGCGCACCGGGTCGATGTCCACGACGGTAATGTCGTTCTGCTCCGAGACCAGGCTCTCGGCCACCGAAGCACCGACCTGCCCGGCACCGAGGATGACGATTTTCACCGTTCGCTCTCCCGCAGCGGGTGCCGGCTAGGCACCGCCGCTTTCCTCGCGCCGGCCAACGGGCAGGCCCAGCGCCTTCAGCTTGCGATAGAGATGCGTGCGCTCGAGTCCGGAGCGCTCCGCGACACGCGACATGCTTCCGCGCTCGCGCACCAGGAGGTGCTCGAAGTAGATGCGCTCGAACGCTTCCCGCGCCTCCCGATAAGGGCGGTCGAGCGCGAATTCCGGAGGCGCGGCCGGCACGGCCTGCGCTTGCAACACCCGCTCGACGTCCTGCAGCCCGACTTCTTCCTCCAGCGCGGAGTGCGCGACGTTCTTGACGACACTCTCCAGCTCGACCAGATTGCCGGGCCACGCGTAGTGCCGCAGCGCGTTGAGCGCGGCGACGTTCAGCCGCCGCGGCGGGCAGCTGCGCGACTCCACCAACTGGGCCAGGATGCGCGCGGCGAAGTCCGGCACGTCCTCGGCGAAGCTGCGCAGCGGCGGCAGGCGCACGACCAGTTCCGACAACCGCGTCACCAGTTCGGTCGTGAACTCGTGCTTTTCCACGAGCGCGCGCGGCTCCACGGGAGAGAACGTCACGACACGGGCTTTGTGGCGCTCGGCCCGCGCGAGCAGGAATTCCAGCCCTTTCTGCTCCGTGCGCGCGAGCCTCGACAGATCCGGAAAGAACAGGATGCCGCCGCCAGCGCGCGTCAGCAGCTCGGACGATGCCTCTTCGAGGGAAGATTCGGCGAGCACGAACGGCGCACCCGGGGCCGCGAGCAGCCGCGCGAACAGGTCGGCCTGCATGCCGCGCTCGCCGCGCAGCATCAGGGGCGCAGCAACCTGCGCAAGCTGGGCGAGGCGCTTCTTGAGATCCGCGAGCAACGGGGCGCGCCCGAGCGCAGTCAGTGCGAGCGCCTGCGGCGCCGACCCTTCCTGCTGTCGCAGCGCCCGCTTGACGGTGGCGAGCAGGCGCTGCAGCGCGATCGGCTTCTCGAGGTAATCGAGCGCGCCGACCCGCGTCGCCTCGACGGCCGTCTCGATCGTGCCGTGGCCGGACATCATGACGACCGGAATGCTGAGTTGGCCGTTGGCCGCCCACTCCTTGAGCAGCGTGATGCCATCGGTGTCCGGCATCCAGATGTCGNNGCCGATCTCGTCATCCACCACCAGAATTTGCGCCATGGTTCAGGCTGCCTTTGCCGAAATGCCCTCGCCCACCGCAAGCGGCAGACAGACGCTCACGCAGGCGCCGAGCGCTGGGCGATTGTCGATGGTTACGCTGCCGTGGTGCTCGTCCACGATCTTCTTGACGATCGCCAGACCCAGCCCGGTGCCGCGCGGCTTGGTTGTCACGTACGGCTCGAAAATCCGCGCCATCATATTCTCCGGGAAACCACCGCCGTTGTCCGATATCGAAAGCCGCACCTGTTCGCCCGCGAGCGCGGTGCTCACCTCGATGAACGGCTCGTTCGCCGGCACCTTGCGGTTCTCGAACGCATCCTGCGCGTTCTGCAGAAGGTTGTGCATGACCTGCCGGATCTGGATCGAGTCCGCGGCAACCGCCGGAAGCCCGGGCGCGAGTTGCGTGCGGATCGGCACGCCGGCGTAGTCGTACAGCGCCAAGACCTCGCGCACCAGCATGTTGAGGTCGAGCGCGACCGGGGCGGGGGGTGGCAGCCGGGCATAGTCCCGGAAATCATCCACCAGGGCCTTCAGCGCCGCCACCTGACTGACGATCGTGCGCGTCGCCCGACGCAAGGCGTCAGCATCCTCGCGGGCGAGCCGCCCCTCGAGCTTCAGTTCCAGGCGCTCCGCAGACAGCTGGATAGGCGTGAGCGGGTTCTTGATTTCATGCGCCAGGCGACGGGCCACCTCGGCCCAAGCCAGCGCGCGTTGCGCCTGAATGAGGTGCGTAATGTCGTCGAAGACGAGAACGTACCCGCCGCCGCCGGCCGCGGGCAGCGGCGCGCCACGTGCCATCAGCGTACGCGCGCTCGTCTCCAGCGCGAGCTCGGCCTGCCAAGAGCGAGCGCCGCGCGCCAGGAATTCATCCCGCGAGCGGCGTGCGAACGCCTCCAGCTCGGTGCCGAGAATCGTCTGCGCCCCGTGGTTGGAAATCGAGACGTGAAGATCGCGGTCGAACACCAGTACGCCGGCGGAAAGATTGGCGAGGATATTCTCCAGGTAGGCCTTGGCGGTTTCCAGTTCGGCCCGGTTGGCCTCCATGCCGCGCCGCGCCTCGTCCAGCTGCCGCGTCATGGCATTGAACGACTCGGTCAGAACGCCCAATTCGTCGCGGCTCGTGACCGGGGCCTGGCGGCTGAAATCGCCCCGCGCCACAGCCTGCGTCGCGCCGGCGAGAATCGCCAGTGGCTCCGCCATGCGGCTCGCCAGAATTGCCGCGAGCGCCAAGGCGACGAGCAGGGCGACCGCGAGCACCAGGCTCAATGTCACGATATAGATGTTCTTCAGGTCTTGCCGGGCCAGCGCGAGTTCGCGGTAGTCGCGGTACGCCGCTTCGACCGCGGATGCGCTGCGCGAAAACGGTTCTGGCAGCGCCTGCCGAAGCTGGAGGTAGCGTGGCTCCTCCGCAAGCGAGCCCGACGTGATGGGCATGACGACGCGCAAGCCGAGCGATCGACCTGCCGGCGCGTCCACCGTCGAGTAGCCCCGTCCGCTGCGAGCCTGCCGCAGCGCCATCACGGAAGGCAGGTCGGGAACGAACTGCCCGAGCTCTGCGCTCGCGCTGGCCAGCAGACGCCCGTTGGCGGCCACCACGACTGCTTCCTGCACGCCCGCCTGCTCCCGCAGCCGGTTCAGTTGCAGCGGCAATTGACCGACCGACCGGTCGCCGAGATCCAGCGACATGCCGCGCGCCTTGGCCTGCAGTTCTCCCAGCATCTGGTCAATGGCCGACTGGCCGAGGCTGATCCCGCCCTCGAGCGCGGCATCGACCTTCACGTCGAACCACGTCTCAATGCTGCGCACCAGAAACTGCACCGACACGGTGTAGACCACCGCACCCGGTACGACGGCCATCAGGGCCAAAAGCAATAGGAAGCGCAGCGTCAAACGCGAGCCGAACACGCGCGCGCGCAGCTTGCGCACCAGCGCCACCACCTGCCAAGCCACCAGGCCGGCCAATCCCGCCGCGGCCGCGATGTTGACCCCGAGCAGCAACGCATAATGCCGGGCGAGAAACGCCACGTTCGCCGTCGCGGTGGCGAGAACAAACAACAGCACCGCCGCCAGCACCGCCGCCACGAGCAGCAGGATCTTCATCGTGATCCAGCCTCCCGCGGTTCGCGCGCCTCCACCGGCGCCAGTGCGGACGCCGGTGCCCGGAAGGGGAACCGCAGCCACCCCGATTCGAGGTGCAGATCGCGATTCGTGAGGGCGCTGACCTGGAATGGCTTGGGCAGGAGACCCAGGTCCAGGCGCATTCGCACCGCGGCCTCGTAGCTGGCATCGGTTAAGGAGGCGCCCCGCTCGACGACGAGCCAGTTGCGCACGCGCTTGAGGACGTGAACCGCCTCCTCCAGGCTGTGGAATTGCTGCTGCAGCATGCCGGTAGACAGCCGATATTGCCGGGACAAGGGGTGGTAGGACAGTCGCAACTGGATGCGCTTGGCCGCCGCCTTCTCGTCGAACCACCACCAGCGCTGGCGTGTCAACTCGAACTCGACAACGAAGTACAGCGCTACGCCGCTGTCGACGGCCTCTCGCAACCGGGGATTGAGCTCGAACGTGAAATCCGCGTCGAGCACCAGGCCTTCCTCCGTCGATGCGAGCCGCGCTTCACGGACGTCGATCTCCGCCGCGCGCAGGGCGAGCGCCGCCAAGCACAGCAGGACGCCGCAAACGAATTTCAGCAGGGCGGGGCCTTGCATCGCGCCAGACTCAGGCCGGTTTGCCTAGCAGCGCAAAATAGAAGCCGTCATGCTCGCGCGACGGCAGCAGCTGCCGCGGCCCGCCGTCCGGCAGGGGCAGCCGCCGGGCCGCGAGCGTCGATGCCAGAAAAGCCTCGACCACGGCATCATTTTCCTCGTGAAAGACGGAGCAGGTGACATACAGCAATTTACCACCCGGCGCGAGCACTCGCCAAAGCGCCCCCAGCAGCTGTGCCTGTCGCGCAGCGCACGCCGCGACGTCGGCGTCGCGGCGCAGCCACTTGATGTCGGGATGGCGGCGAACGACACCGGACGCCGTGCAGGGCACATCGGCAAGCACCCGATCGAACAGACCGCCGTCCCACCAAGTATCCAAGCGGCTGCAATCGGCGACGCGCACGTGCGCAGTCAGGCCGAGCCGCGTCAAGTTGCGCCGCACCACCTCGGCACGCGCCGCCTGCAGCTCGAGGGCGGTCAACTCGACGGTCTCGCGCTCGAGGATCTGCGCGCTCTTGCCCCCGGGCGCTGCACAGGCATCGAGCACCCTCTGTCCGGACTGGAGATCGAGCAGGGATGCGGTGCGCTGCGCACCGATGTCCTGGATCGAGACTTCGCCCTCGCTAAAGGCTGGAAGCCGCGAAGCAGGGCAGGCCTGCTCGAGGACCAAGCCAAACTCGCCCCGGGCTTGCGCCGCGATTCCCGCCGCGGCCAGCCGGCGTTGATAGGCGTCGAGCGCCGTGCGCCTCGGATTGACGCGCAGGGACATCGGCGCCTGCCCATTGCCGGCCTCGAGAATCCGCTGCCATTCGGACGCGTGGTCACGCTGCACGCGTGCGATCCACCAAGCAGGATGTTGCCAACGTGCGACGGGATCCGACGCAAGCCGCGCCTCGAGCGCACGCTCCTGTCGAAGGCAAGCGCGCAGCGTGGCATTGACGAACGCTTTAGCTCGCGTCTTGCCGAGCAGTTCGCAAGCGCGCACCGCCTGGTCCACGACCGTGTACGCGGCATGGCGCTTGGACCGCAGCGCGTAGAGCGCGCACCACAATAGGGACTCAACAACGGGTTCGATGTCCGCGCGCCGCGCCAGATGGCGCACGAGTGCCTGGACGCGGCCATAGTTGCGCAGCGTCCCGAAGCAAAGATCCGTCAGCGCCGCACGCGAGGCCGACGCCTCATCATCCGTCGCGTGCAAGAGCGCTGCATTCAGGCTGCGACCCGCGGCCACGCGCGCCACGAGCAGTGCCGCCGAACGCAGCGATTCAGCGAGTGGCGCCAAGGCGCTCGCCGGGCCGCAGGTCGAAACCGCGGAGGAATTCGCGCGTCTGGAGCCGGCGACCGCCCGGGCGCTGCAACTCCAGAACGTCCACAGCCGCCTCGCCGCACGCAATGCGTAAGCCCTCCGCGTCCGCCTGCAGCACGGTGCCCGGCTCGCCCCGGCCGGGCGCGACGCGTGCCCTCCAGATCTTCAAGGCGACATCGCCCAGCCCAGTGGACGCGCCGGGCCAAGGCCGAAATGCGCGCACGGCGCGCTCCACGGACGTCGCCGGCAGCGACCAGTCGATCACCGCGTCGTCGCGCGTGATCTTCGTGGCGTAGGTTGCACCCTCGCTCGCCTGCGGCACGGCAGGCAGCGCGCCCCGTGCCAGCCGCTCGAGTGCTGCGACGATCAGCGTAGCGCCGAGGGATGCCAGGCGGTCGTGCACGCTCTGCGCGTCGTCGTCCGCCGCGATGGCCATGGGTTGCTGCAGCAGGATGGGTCCGGTGTCGAGGCCCGCATCCATTTGCATGATCGTGATACCCGTGACGGTATCGCCGGCAAGGATCGCTCGCTGGATCGGGGCGGCGCCCCGCCAACGCGGAAGCAGTGAGGCGTGAATATTNNGCGCAGCGGCGATGCGGGCAGCAGCCTCGGGGCTGCGCAGCGTGTGCGGTTGGTAAAGCTCCAAGTTACGCGCCTCGGCAAGCGCTTGGACCGGGCCAGGGACAGCTTTGAGTCCCCTGCCAGCAGGCCGTTCCGGTTGAGTAAGTACTAACTCAATTCGATGCCCGGCTTCCATCAGCGCCGCTAGGGCGGTGGCCGCGAAGGCGGGGGTGCCGGCGAACACGAGGCGCACGTCCGTCGCACCCGATGTCGTTGCGGCTCAGGCGCTCTTGCGCAACTGCTTCGAAAGCTTCGTCCGGATCCGCTGCTGCTTGAGCGGCGACAGGTATTCCACGAAGACCTTGCCGCGAAGGTGATCCATCTCGTGCTGAATGCAGACCGATAGCAGGCCCTGCGCCTCCAGCGTAAACGCCTTGCCATGCTGGTCATGGGCCCGCACCCGGATCCGCTCGGCCCGCTCGACGGTGTCGTAAATGCCCGGCACGGAGAGACACCCTTCCTCGATGTCCGAGAGTCCGGACGACTCGACGATTTCGGGATTCACGAGCACGACGGGCGAATCCCGCCGGTCGGAAACATCCACGACGATCACCTGCTTGTGGACGTCCACCTGGGTCGCGGCCAGCCCGACGCCGGGAGCGGCGTACATCGTCTCGGTCATGTCCTGCACCAGCGTGCGCAGGGAGCCGTCGAACACGGTGACGGGCAGCGCCACCTTGTGCAGGCGGACATCCGGGTACCGAAGAATATTCAGGATCGCCATGAATCAGTAAATCACTTGCCTATTGAAAGGATTACATGCACTATTTGAGGCAGCGCGTAAACCTTTGTGCTACATTTGGAGCCCGCCAACGATGATATCAACCCAGCCCGGGAACGCGAGCCACGTCGCCGTAATGGGGGGCCGCATGCGCAGACAGAGCGCGAAGTTTATCACATTGACCCTTTTTGCCTTGCTGAGCCTGGTCTCCGCCGGGCTGCCGGCGCAGGTTCCGCAGACGCCGCTGGCGTTCAAATCGGACGCCCCTGACCGCTACACCGTGGTTCCCGGAGACACGCTCTGGGGGATCGCCGCGCGGTACACCGACTCTCCCTGGCGGTGGAATGAGCTGTGGAACATGAACAAGGATCAGATCAAGAACCCGCACTGGATCTATCCCGGCAACGTCATCGTACTGGACCGCAGCCGCGGCCAGCTGGCGGTCGAAAACGCGGTCAAGCTTGCGCCGCAAGTACGCGCCCAGGCAATGCCTCGCGACGCCATTCCGAGCATCCCGCCGGGCATCATCGAGCCATTCCTCAGCCGCCCCCTGGTCGTCGAACCTGACGGCCTGGATCGCGCGCCCAACATCGTTGCTGCGGAGGACGGTCGGGTCATTCTCGGCAACGGCGGCATTGCCTACGTACGCGGCATTGGCGATTCCAAAGAGGCATCATGGCTGCTCTATCGAGCCGGCAAGCCGCTCGTGGATCCGGACACGCAGCTGACTCTCGGTTACGAAGCGATCTATCTCGGTACAGCCCGCGTGACGCACGCTGGCGATCCGGCGAAGGTCCAACTCACGAGCGTCACGCAAGAGGTCGGTATCGGTGACCGCCTGCTGCCGGCTGGCGGCTTGCAGATGGTGAACTACGCGCCGCATGCGCCAGGCGCCGGCGTCAACGGCCGCGTCATGTCGATCTACGGCGGCGTCGGCCGCGTGGGCGAGGCCGGGATGCACGCTGTCGTGACACTGAACCGGGGCAAGGCAGACGGCCTGGAAATCGGGCACGTCCTGGCAGTCTACGACGACAGCCTGACCGTGGTCGATCGCACGCGGCCCAAAGGGTCCCCCGACTCGTTGATCACCGTGCCGGGCGATCGCAAGGGGCTCGTCTTCGTGTTCCGCGTCTTCGACCGGGTTTCCTACGCACTCGTCGTGAGCGCGCTCAAGCCGGTTCGCGAGCGCGACATCGTCCAGACGCCATAACGCGGCGGCGCCGCCAGGGCGGCGCACCCTTTCGTCGAGCGGCGTCCCCGGGATCTTGGTCATGTCGGTGGACCGGGAATTGGCGGGATGGCTTCAGCTCACGCTCACGGAGGGGCTGCACGGCGCGACGTTGCGCCGACTGCTGGCGGAACTGGGGCTGCCGGAGAGCGTTCTCGGGGCCGGTAAACGGCGGTTGGCCCGAGATCTCCCGGAGACCGTCGTCGAGGAACTGTTTTCGGACAGCGTGGCCAAGCGGGTCGAGCTGGCGCTCGCGTGGGCGTCAGCCCCGACGCGAAGAATCATCACACTTGCAGACACTGCGTACCCCAGGCTGCTGTTGGAAATCCCCGATCCACCGACACTGCTGTATTGCCAAGGCCGCGTCGAGTTGCTCCATCAAGCATCGCTTGCCGTTGTCGGCAGCCGCAACGCGACGCCGCAGGGACTTCAAAACGCAGAGCAGTTCGCAAAAGCCTTCAGCGCTTCGGGACTGACCATCGTCTCTGGGCTCGCGCTGGGCATCGATGCCGCCGCGCATCGTGGAGGTCTTTCCGGATCCGGATCGACGATCGCGGTGCTCGGCACAGGCGTCGACGTGGTGTATCCGCCGCGCAATCGCGAGCTCGCCGAACGCATCGCGGAGCAGGGCCTGCTGGTTTCCGAATTCCCGCTGCAGACGCCCTCTCTGCGCCAGAACTTTCCGCGCCGCAATCGCCTGATCAGCGGATTGTCACTCGGATGCTTGGTCGTGGAAGCCGCACTGGGTTCGGGATCGCTGATCACCGCGCGCACCGCACTCGAGCAGGGGCGCGAAGTGTTCGCAATCCCGGGCTCCATTCATTCCCCGCTGTCAAAGGGTTGCCACGCGCTCATCAAGTCGGGCGCAAAACTGGTCGAAACGGCGGAAGACGTCGTGGCGGAACTCCCCGGCAGCGCCCCCAGGTCGCAACAGGCGCTGCCTCACGGCGTCCCGGCACCAGCGCACGGCGCTTCGCCGTTGCTCGACCACATGGGATACGATCCTGTGGACGTCGATGCGCTTTGCGCGCGCAGCGGCCTTTCCGCGCAGCAGGTCACCAGCGCGCTCTTGCGGCTCGAGCTAGAGGGTGTCGTCGCGGTACTGGCGGGCGGACGCTACCAGCGAATTGCCTAGGCCATCTGCGGGGTCCGGCGCTTGTAGGCGCGCCGCCGCGGTTGTGCCGTCCGAGTCTTTGCGGTTATCCTCTGCGGCCTTTCGCATGACCAAGAAACTCATCATTGCAGAGAAACCATCGGTCGCGGCGGACATCGCCAAGGCCTTGGGCGGCTTCACGCGCCAGGGCGATCATTTCGAAAGTGATGACTTCGTACTCGCCGCGGCGGCCGGTCATCTGCTCGAACTGGTGGTACCAGAGGCATTCGATGTCAAGAAGGGCAAATGGTCCTTCGCCCATCTGCCCGTGATCCCGCCGCACTTCGACGTCTCGCCGATCGAGCGCAGCGCGCCGCGCCTCAATGTGCTGCTCAAGCTCATGAAGCGCAAGGATGTCGCCGGGCTGATCAACGCCTGCGACGCCGGCCGCGAAGGCGAGCTGATCTTCCGCNNTCGGCATCAACGGCACCCGCGCCATGACGGCCTTCAATTCCAAGGAAGGCGGTTTCTACCTGACCACCGTGGGACGCGTGCAGACGCCGACGCTGGCCATTCTCCTCGAGCGGGAGGAACGCATTCGCGCGTTCGTCTCCCGCGACTATTGGGAGGTCCACGGACGATTCGCGGTGGCGGCGGGCGAATACACCGCGCGGTGGATCGATCCGGGTTTCAGCCGCGACGACGACGCCGAACGCAAGCCCGAGCGGATCTGGAACCAGGCGCTCGCGGAATCAATCGCCGCCGAGGCGCGTCAGGGGCGCGGCGTCATCAGCGAGGACACGCGGCCCTCGACGCAGGCGCCGGAGCTGCTCTTCGATCTGACCAGCCTGCAGCGCGAGGCCAACGGCCGGTTCGGTTTCTCGGCGAAGACGACGCTTTCGCTGGCGCAATCGCTGTATGAGCGGCACAAGGTCCTCACGTATCCGAGAACCGATTCGCGCGCCCTGCCCGAGGATTATCTCGAGACGGTGAAGCAGACCATGGAGGCACTGCGCGAGGAGGCGGTCTTCGCACCGTTTGCCGCGCAGGTTCTGCGCCAAGGCTGGATCAAGCCGAACCGGCGGATTTTCGACAATTCGAAGATCTCGGACCACTTCGCGATCATCCCGACCCAGCAGGCGCCGAAGTCCCTCAGCGAAGCCGAGCGCAAGCTCTACGACCTGGTCGTGCGCCGGTTCGTGGCGGCGTTCTTTCCGTCCGCGGAATACTTGCAGACGACGCGCCTCACGCAGGTTGGCGACCATCGCTTTCGCACCGATGGCCGTGTCCTCGTCAAGGCCGGATGGCGTGAGGTCTATGGCCGGGCGACCGAGCAGTCGCATGAAAACCTGCCGATCGTGGCCGATGGCGAGACGGCGACGCTCCAGGAGATTGTCGTCCAGGCCCACCAGACGCGGCCGCCTGCGCGCTACACGGAGGCGACGCTGCTCGCCGCAATGGAGGGTGCCGGCAAGCTCGTGGACGACGATGAGCTGCGCGCGGCCATGCAGGCCAAGGGTCTCGGAACGCCGGCGACGCGCGCGGCCATCATCGAAGGCCTGATCAACGAAGAGTACGTGCATCGGCTCGTGCGTGAGTTGGTGCCTACACCGAAGGCATTTTCTCTGCTCTTCGCCCTCCGGCACTTCGGCGTCGACGAGATCACATCGCCGGAACTCACCGGTGATTGGGAGTTCAAGCTCAAGCAGATGGAAGCCGGCAAGCTGCGCCGCGAAGAATTCATGGATCACATCGAGTCGGTGACGCGCGACCTGGTGGGCCGCATTCGCAACGGCGAAATCCCCGAGACGGCGTTTGCGACGGTGGCGGCGCCCTGCCCCAGGTGCGGCGGTACGGTGCAGGAGAACTATCGGCGCTTCCAATGTCAGAGCTGCGATTTTGCCCTCTGGAAGGTCATTTCCGGGCGGGAATGGTCCGCCGAGGAGGTCGCGGAATTGATCACGCGACGCTTTGTCGGGCCCCTGACCGGTTTTCGCAGCCGGCAGGGCAGGCCGTTCGCCGCCGGCATCCGGCTGTCTGCGGACCTGCGCATCGAGTTCGATTTCGGTCAGCCGAACGCCGGGGACGCCAACGAGCCTGCGCCCGATTTCAGCACTCAGGAGCGACTCGGTGACTGCCCGAAATGCGGTGCGGGCGTCTACGAATACGGCGTTTCCTATCTGTGCGAGAAATCCGTTGGCCCGCAGCCGGGCTGCGATTTTCGCTCCGGCAAGATCATCCTCCAGCAGTCGATCGAACGCGCGCAGATGCAGAAATTGCTGGCGACCGGCAGGACCGACCTGCTGCCACGATTCATCTCGCGCAAAGGCAGGCCCTTCAAGGCCTATCTCGTGAAGACCCCCGGTGGAAAGATCGGCTTCGAGTTCATGGCGCGACCTGCGAAGCGGGAAACGGTCGTCGCGCCCGAGACGCCGGCGACCGGGCCGAAGACCACGGCAGCAAGAAAAGCCAAGCCCGCGGAGAAAGCCCGAGCGCGCAAGCGCAAGACGGCCTAGACGTCCAGGTTGCGGACGCCGAGGGCGTTGCTCTCGATGAATGCCCGCCGCGGCTCGACTTCGTCGCCCATCAGCTTGGTGAAGATTTCGTCGGCGGCGATGCCGTCCTCGATCTGTACCCGAAGGAGGCGGCGCGTCCCGGGGTCCATGGTCGTCTCCCACAATTGCGATGGGTTCATCTCGCCCAGCCCCTTGTAGCGCTGCAGGCTGACGGACTTCTGCACCTCCCCCAGAAGCCAGTTCATGGCCTCGCCGAAATGGCGCACCGGCTGCTTGCGCTCCCCCCGCTGCACGTACGCGCCCACGCCAACCAACCCCCGGAGCATCTCGGCCGTCTGGCGGATCTGCGCGTAGTCCCCGGAATGCACGAATTCCGCATCAATCATCGTGACGCGCAGATTTCCATGGCGGGTGCGCTCGACGCGCGCCTGGTAGCGCTCCGTCTTGGCGTCGAAATGCGCGCTGACGCGGACGCCTTCCGCCGGCAGCGCCGCCGCGAGCGCCTCCGCGGAGGCTTCTGCGGTATCGCGGCGCGAGAGATCGATCTGCGCGCCGCGCAATATGGCCTGCAAGACATCCGGGTCGATCCAGCGCGAAACGCGCTCGATCACCGCCTCGGTCACCAGATAGGCCTTGGCGAGCTCGGCGAGCGCATCGCCGCGGATGAGCTCGCGGCGGACGGCCGGGCAAAGGGCTGCATCCACCAGCGCGAGCTTCAGCATGAATTCGTTCAGCTCGTGCTCGTCCTTGAGATAGCGTTCGTCCTTGCCGAGCTTCGCCTTGTACAGGGGGGGCTGCGCGATGTAGATGTGTCCACGCTCGACGAGTTCGGGCATCTGGCGGTAGAAAAACGTCAGCAGGAGCGTGCGGATATGTGACCCGTCCACGTCCGCGTCGGTCNNGCCTTGCGCGCGGCCTCGCGGGCGCGGGCGGCATCGATGATCTTCGCGGTGATCGTGCGGGCGTCCGCCGGGCGTTCGTCCAAGTACTGCCGGAGCTTCTCCGCGACGAGCTCCTCCACGACGGGGCGCACTTCCGAGGACACCAGCTTTTCCTTCGTCTGCGAAGAAAACTTGGGCTCCGGCACCTTGACCGACAGCACGCACGCCAGACCTTCCCGCATGTCGTCGCCGCTCGTCTCGACCTTCGCCTTCTTGGCGAGATCATTCTCCTCGATGAACTTGTTGAGCACGCGCGTCATTGCCGCGCGCAAACCGGTGAGGTGCGTGCCGCCGTCCTTCTGCGGGATGTTGTTCGTATAACACAGCACGCTCTCTTGGTAGGAATCGTTCCACTGCATGGCGACGTCGACCGTGATCCCCTCGCGCTGCGCGCTGGCATGGAAGACGTTCGGGTGCAGCACGGTTTTGGAGCGGTTCATGTACTCGACGAATCCCCGCACCCCGCCGCCGAAGGCGAAGTTCTCCTCCTTGCCGACGCGCTGGTCGATCAGCACGATCCGGATCCCGTTGTTGAGGAACGAGAGCTCGCGCAGACGCCGCGCCAGAATGTCGTAGTGGTAATCCACCACGCCGAACATGCCGCGCGACGCCAGGAAATGAACCTCCGTCCCGCGGCGCTCGGTCAGGCCGGTAACGCGCAGCGGTCCGGTCGGGGTACCGTCGGCAAACTCCATTTGGTGCACCTTGCCGTCGCGCCAGATGGTGAGCCGCAGCCAGCTGGACAAGGCATTGACGACCGAGACGCCGACGCCGTGCAGCCCGCCGGACACCTTGTAGGTGTTGTTGTCGAACTTGCCCCCCGCATGGAGCTCGGTCATGACGATTTCCGCAGCCGTGCGCCGCAGTTCGTCGTCATCCTTGACCCCCGTGGGGATCCCGCGCCCGTTGTCGAGGACCGAGACGGAATTGTCCGTGTGAATCGTCACCACGATTTCGTCGCAGTATCCGCCGAGGGCTTCGTCGACGGCGTTGTCGACGACCTCGAACACCATGTGATGCAACCCGGTACCATCGGAGGTGTCGCCGATGTACATGCCGGGCCGCTTGCGCACGGCCTCGAGGCCCTTCAGAACCTTGATCGCGTCGCTGCCGTAATCGTTGCTGTCCTGCTGCTGCTTTTCCGAATCGCCCACGGGCTTGGTTTCTCCGCGCAATCTAGATGCGCATTGGCATGACGACGTACCTGAACTCCGCCTGCGTGGGGAAGCACAGCAGCGCGCTCGAGGAGGCGTCGCCGAAGCTGCAGTCGACCTGCGCCGCCTCCACGTTGTTCAACACGTCCAGCAGATAATTGACGTTGAAGCCGATATCGAGCGGCTCACCGGCATAACTGACGTCGATGGTTTCCTCCGCCTCCTCCTGATCGGCGTTGGAGGAGACGATTTTCAGGCTGTCCTTCGTCAGTACCCAGCGCACGCCGCGGAATTTCTCATTCGACAGGATGGCGGCACGCTGCAGCGCCTGGCGGAGCGTCTCGCGCTCGACGCTGAGGTGATTCTTGTGCGACGTCGGGATGACGCGCGTGAAATCGGGAAACTTGCCGTCGATCAGCTTCGATACGAGGTTTACGCTGCCGAACGAAAACGTCGCCTGCGATGCGGAAATCTCGATCGACACGGGATCGTCAACGTCGCCCAGCAATTTCGAAAGCTCAAGAATCGTCTTGCGCGGAACGATCACCTCTTGTCGCGACACCGGGGCTTCCAGGGCAACGGCGGTATGCGCGAGTCGGTGGCCATCCGTCGCGACGAGTCGCAGCGTGCGCTCGTCCGCGAGCACCAGCAGGCCGTTCAGGTAGTAGCGGATATCCTGCTGCGCCATCGCGTACTGGACCAGCCCCAGCAGGTCCCGCAGAACCTTCTGCGGCAGGCTGAAACGGGCTACCGATCCGCTCGGCGGCGCAAGCCGCGGGAAGTCCTCGGCCGGCAGCGTCTGGAGCGAAAACCGGCTCTTGCCGGCCTTCACCTGGAGGCGCTTGTCCTGCGTCTGCAGCGTGACTTCCGCGTCGTCAGGAAGCGCGCGAAGAATATCCACCAGCTTGCGTGCACCAACCGTGACGGACTTGCTCTCGCCTGCCGAGCCGAGGTCGGTCCGCGCCGTGATCTGAATCTCGATATCGGTCGCCAGAAACGTCAGTGAGTCCGCGCTGCGCTCGAGGAGCACGTTCGAGAGAATCGGCAAGGTGTGACGTCGCTCGATGATTCCGCAGACGGCCGACAATGGACCAAGCAACTGGTCGCGCCTTGCCTTCACAAGGATCATGTTCTTTCCTTTCAACTAATAACAACCAATAACAACTAATAAGGCGGCCGCTTTCGCGGGATAACCGGGAAAAACGAACGCGTCCAGCGAGTTAGCGCGCCGCAACTCGGTGCATAGCCTGTGGACTCCGCTGTGCACCGCTGTGGGCGAAAAAACCGGACGCGCCGACCAAGGGGTTCATCCACAATCCATGCGCTCGTCATGCACAGACTTGTCAACACCAGCTATCCCTTCAACGTCTGTTCAAGCACGTGGTAGTCGCGGTTCAGCGCGTGGTCCTTCTTGCGCAGCATCGCCACCGTGCGGCAGGCGTGGAGAACAGTCGTGTGATCCCGGTTGCCGAAGGCCTCGCCGATCTCGGGCAGGCTCATTTGCGTCAGGTCCTTGGCAAGCGCCATCGCCACCTGCCGCGGTCGGGCAATGTTCCGCGTACGCCGTTTCGAATGCATGTCGGCCGGCTTGATCTTGAAATAGTCGGCGACCGCTTTCTGGATGCCTTCGACCGTGATCTGGCGGTTCGCGACGTTGAGAATGTCGCGCAGCGCTTCGCGCGCAAGCTCGAGCGATAACTCTCGGCCGGCAAATTTCGCGAACGCAAGGACTTTCTTCAGCGCGCCTTCCAGCTCTCGAACATTCGAGCGGACATGCTTGGCGATGAAGAAGGCGATATCCTCGTGCAGCAGAACGCCTTCGGCCTCCGCTTTCTTCAGCACGATCGCGACCCGCATCTCGAGCTCCGGGGCCTCGATGGCGACCGTCAGACCCCAGCCGAAGCGCGAGATCAGGCGCTCCTGCATGCCGACGATTTCCTTGGGATACGTGTCGCAGGTGATGACGATCTGCTTGTGCGCCTCGACCAGTGCATTGAAAGCGTAAAAGAATTCTTCCTGGGTCCGGTCCTTGTTCGAGAAGAACTGGATATCGTCGATCAGCAGCAAGTCGAGGGAATGGTAGTAACGCTTGAATTCGTCAAACGATTTCTGCTGATACGCGCGGACGACGTCCGTGACGTACTGCTCGGCATGAATGTAGCGGATACGCGACGCGGGCCTTTGCGCGGCCACCGCGTTGCCGATCGCCTGGAGCAGGTGCGTCTTGCCGAGACCGACGCCACCGTAAATGAAGAGCGGGTTGTACGAAATTCCGGGATTTTCCGCGACCTGCAGCGCCGCGGCGCGCGCCAGCTGATTGGCCTTGCCAGTGACGAAATTGTCGAACGTGAGCGTGCGGTTGAGCCGAGCGCGTTCCGTCTGCGGGGCCGTTTGCATGCTGCCGGATGGCGCCTCGATGGACGCGCGCGGTGGGGGGGCCGGCTGGCGTGCGAGCGCCAGCCGGATCGCCACGTCATGGCCGGCTGCCTCCGAGGCGGCGCGACCGATCCGCTGCGCGAACCGCTCGCGCACGAGATCGAGGACAAAGCGATTGGGCGCCAAGAGCACGAGCGAATCGGCTTCCGCAGGACTGGGTTCCGCAGCAAGCGGTCGGATCCAGGTTGCGAATTGCTGCTGCGGAAGCTCCTGCTCCAAGCGGCGCAAACAGGCATCCCAGAGGCTATGCATCGTCGTGATGGGTGGTGCGCTTTCAGGGGGAGTTGCCGTCGAACCGGCGGTCCGCAGCATGGATTGAAATTTTACCTGCTCGGGGCAGAGTTATCCACAGTTTCCAGGAAACGCCAACCAGATTTGACAATGCCATGCGGCACGCGCTCTAATACGCCGCTTTTTCCTGATTGGCCGACCCATGAAGCGAACCTACCAGCCCTCTAAGACGCGGCGCGCTCGGCGTCACGGCTTTCTTGTTCGAAGCCGGACCCGAGGGGGTCAGGCCGTCCTGCGCGCACGGCGAGCCAAGGGCCGCAAGCGCCTCGCGGTTTAGGCTCAAAGGCCTCACGGCGCGTGTCGAGACGCGCGGGCCTAGGGCGTTTCCAGTTTGGTGCGAACCGGCGCATAGCATCTGCAGCGGATTTCGAGCGTCTCCTTCGAGAAGGGCGACGCGAAACGTTTAGCGGGTTCACGATGTACCACGCATTCCGCGTTGCAGGACCGCCACGCTTGGGGATGCTCGTGACCAAACGGCACGCCAAGCGCGCAACGGATCGCAATTCGATCAAGCGTTGCATTCGAGAGGCGTTTCGCCTCGAACAGGCCGCCTTGGGGTCGACGGATGTCTTGGTCCGGCCGGCGTACGGGATGAAGCCCGGCGCGACGATGATTGCGCGGCTGCGGCCGCTTTTTTCAAGGCTTACTCGATGACGGGCCTGCTGCGCTCGCTCCTTTGGGTTTACCGATATGCGATCAGTCCGCTTCTAGGGCCGGCGTGCCGGTTTCACCCGAGCTGTTCGGAGTATGCCGACGAAGCGCTCGCGCGGCACGGGTGGCAGCGGGGCGGGTGGCTGACCGCCCGCCGTATCTGCCGTTGCGGACCCTGGCACCCCGGCGGATTTGATCCAGTCCCGGATCCGCGCAACCCAACTCAACCGCAAGCCATGCATTCCTATCGGCCATGGACACCCAGAGACTGATCCTTTTCTTCGTCTTCAGCTTTTCCCTGCTGATGCTCTGGGATGCATGGCAGAAGGAGCAGCGTCCGGTTCCAACGTCTCCGGTCCCGGCGAAGAGCCAGACGGCCGTACCCTCTCCCGCCAAGCCGATGGCGCCGGTTGCCCCGCCCGTGGCCGGCAGCGTGCCCACCGAGTCGGCGACGGCCAAGGTTCAGCCGACGGGCGAGCGCATCCGGGTGGAGACGGACCTGTTGATCGCCGAGATCGACACCTTGGGCGGTACGCTGCGGCGTGTCGAGTTGCGCAAGCACAAGGATGCTCTGGACACTGCAAAGAACTTCGTGCTCCTGCAGCCGGAGCAGCATTACGAAGCGCAGAGCGGACTCACCGGGGAGGCTGGCCCGAATCACCGCACGATCTGGACTGCGCGCCCGGGCGAGCGATCCTTGGCGGACGGCGCCGACGAGGTGCGCGTTGCGTTGGTTGCGCAAGGCGGCGAAGGACTGCGGGTGGAGAAGGTTTACACGTTTCGCCGCGACAGCTACACCATTGGCGTAGCGCTCGCGCTGCAGAACGATGGTTCCAAGCCGGTCACGTCTCACGCCTACTTTCAGCTTACGCACGATGGCAAGGCGACTTCCACGGGAAACTCCGTGGCGAGCAGTTTCGGCGCGCAGAGTTTCGTCGGTTTCTCGCAGTACACGGGCGACCGCAAGTTTGTGAAGGTCCAGTTCTCTGACCTCGACAAGGGAAAGGCCGATTACGTCCAGCAGTCGCCCGACGGCTGGTTGGCGTTTGTGCAGCACTATTTCGTCGCGGCGTGGTTGCCGGCGGCAGGCGTGGCGAGGGAGTACGTCGTCGAGCGCCGGTCGGATCAATCGTACGCCGCGCGGGTCGTGCTCCCGGTCGCGGTGTTGGAACCGGGCGCCTCGGCCAGCGTGACGGTGCCCCTGTATGTCGGACCGCAGGAGCAGAAGCGGCTCGAGGCCGCGGACCGCAATCTTCCGCTCGTGGTCGACTATGGCTGGCTGACCGTGATCGCGCAGCCCTTGTTCTGGCTTCTCGAGTTCCTCCACGGCCTGAGCGGAAACTGGGGGGTGGCGATCATTCTGCTCACCGTGCTGATCAAGCTGGTCTTCTTCCCGCTGTCCGCCGCCAGCTACAAGTCGATGGCGAAGATGAAGCTCGTCACGCCGCGGTTGACCAAGATACGGGAGATGTACGCGCACGACCGCGCGAAGATGAACCAGGCGATGATGGAGCTGTACAAGACGGAGAAGATCAACCCGCTCGGGGGCTGCTTCCCGATCCTGGTGCAGATTCCGGTGTTCATTGCGCTGTACTGGGTCTTGCTTGCCGCAATCGAACTCCGGCACGCGCCCTTCGTGCTCTGGATACGGGACCTCTCGGCGCTTGACCCGTACTACGTGCTGCCGGTGCTGATGACGGTGACCATGGTGCTGCAGACGCGCATGAATCCGACGCCCCCCGATCCGGTGCAGGCCAAGGTCATGCAGTTCATGCCCTATGTGTTCAGCGTCTTCTTCTTCTTCTTTCCGGCGGGCCTCGTGCTCTACTGGTTGGTGAACAACATCCTTTCCATCTTGCAGCAGTGGCAGATCCAGCGGCTGTTCAACCGCGATAAACCTGCCCATGCCAAGCGCTGAGCCGGTCGCTGCCGAATTCCGGTATCCCCAGGATACGATAGCCGCAGTTGCAACGCCTGCCGGACGCGGCGGCATCGGCATCGTTCGGGTCTCAGGTCCTAGTGCAGGCGATCTAGCCTGCGTCGTGCTCGGGCGATTGCCAACGCCGCGCCGCGCGAGCCTTTGCGTTGTGCGCGACCGCCTGGGCGAGGCCATCGACGAGGGGGTCGCGCTGTATTTCGAGGCGCCGCACTCCTACACGGGAGAGCCGGTGCTCGAGTTTCAGGGTCATGGCGGACGGGTGGTCATGCAGCTCGTGCTGCAGGCATTTCTCGACGCTGGGGCGCGGTTGGCCGGTCCTGGCGAGTTCACGCAGCGTGCCTATCTCAATGAGCGCCTGGATCTCGCGCAGGCCGAAAGCGTTGCCGACCTGATCGATGCGGCCAGCCGCGAGGCGGCAAGGTCCGCGCTGCGGTCGCTGCAGGGGGAGTTCTCTGCGACCCTGCATGCGTTCGTCGCCAAATTGACCGCGCTTCGCGCGCTCGTCGAAGCGATGCTGGACTTTCCCGAAGAAGACGTTGATGCGCTGCACCGCGAACAAGTGCAGGCTCGGCTGGCCGGTTTGCGCCAGGAACTGTCCATCGTCATCCGACGGGGCCAGCAGGGACGACTGCTTCGCTCGGGAATCAACGTGGTGCTGGCAGGTCGACCGAACGTCGGCAAATCGAGCCTGCTGAATCAGCTCGCGGGAGAGGAGCGAGCGATCGTCACTGCGTTGCCCGGCACGACCCGGGATGCCTTGCGCGAATCGATTCTGATCGAGGGCGTTCCGA
This sequence comes from Betaproteobacteria bacterium UBA6904, assembly GCA_002451175.1. Lineage (GTDB taxonomy): Bacteria > Pseudomonadota > Gammaproteobacteria > Burkholderiales > SG8-39 > 2-02-FULL-66-14. The sequence continues at coordinate 13,330 of DKBI01000274.1, read as the reverse complement.
TCAACGTGATCGACACCGCCGGCCTGCGTGAGTCGAACGACGAGATCGAACGACTGGGTATCGAGCGCACGCGCAAGGAGCTCGCACAGGCGGATGTCGTGCTCGTCGTGTTCGACGCTTCGCACGGCAAGATGCCCGAGGACGATGCGGTGATGGCGGCGCTGCCCGGGGACGGGACGAGGATCCACGTTCTGAACAAAATCGATCTACCGGCTGTGTCCGGCGCGGTGACGCCGGCCGAAGGCGTTGCCCAGGTTCGCGTATCGGCCAAGACCGGAGAGGGCATCGATGTTCTGCGTCATCACCTCCTGCACTGTGCTGGCTGGGACGCGCACGGCGAGACGGCCATCCTCGCTCGTGAACGTCATCTACGGGCCCTGGCGCGCGCCGACGCGCACCTTGCGGGTGCCGCACGCCAACTGGCGCGCTGGGAGTTTCTCGCGGAGGATTTGCGCTTGGCGCAGGACGCGATCTCGGAAATCACCGGGGAATTCACCGCCGACGACTTGCTCGGCGAAATCTTCGCGCGGTTCTGCATCGGCAAGTGACGTCTGCACGGCGCAAATCGAGGCGCCGGCAAGCGCGAGGGGCTGAACGCGGCGAACTCGCGGCCAGAGGGTCGCGGGAGTAGAATTCTGCCAAAATCTCATCCCGTCGTCCCGTGCGAGAGCCGGGCCGTTCCGCTTCCTGGAGGACATTTTTCGTGAGCCCCTCGCAAACCGCACCGGAAACGCACGTCACGGCGCCATCGTGGGTGAGTCATGAAGGACTCAAGCGCTGGGTGACCGACATGGCTCGGCTCGTCAAGCCGGATCGCGTTGTCTGGTGCGATGGTTCAGTGGAGGAATACGACCGGCTTTGCGCGGGTCTGGTGGATGGCGGCACCTTCATGCGCCTGAACGACCGGCTGCGACCGAACAGCTATCTCGCGCGCTCGCATCCCTCAGACGTCGCGCGCATGGAAGACCGCACGTTCATCTGCAGCGCAGACAAGGCGGACGCGGGACCGACCAACAATTGGATGGATCCCGGTGAAATGCGCGGCACGCTCAACCGTCTGTTCGAAGGGTGCATGCGGGGCCGGACGATGTATGTGGTGCCGTTCTCGATGGGACCGATTGGTTCGCACATTGCCCAGATCGGCGTGGAAATTTCCGATTCGGCCTATGTGGTCGTCAATATGCGCATCATGACGCGTATGGGGCGCGCGGTGGCGGAATGGCTGGGGGACGACGGCGATTTCGTGCCGTGCGTGCATTCCGTCGGCGCACCGCTGGCGCCCGGCGCGAAGGATGTGCCCTGGCCTTGCAACGACAAGGAAAAATGGATCGTCCATTTTCCGGAGACCCGCGAGATCTGGTCTTTCGGATCGGGCTATGGTGGCAATGCCTTGCTCGGGAAGAAGTGTCTCGCGCTTCGCATTGCATCCGTAATGGCGCGGGACGAAGGCTGGCTCGCCGAGCACATGTTGATTCTCGGCGTCGAGTCGCCAAGCGGAGAGAAATCGTATGTCACGGCAGCGTTTCCTTCTGCCTGTGGCAAGACGAATTTCGCGATGCTGATTCCGCCCGCGTCGTTCAACGGCTGGAAGGTCACGACGATCGGTGAAGACATCGCGTGGCTGAAGCCGGGTCAGGATGGTCGCTTCTATGCGATCAACCCCGAAGCCGGTTTCTTCGGCGTGGCGCCCGGGACGTCAGAAAAGACCAACCCCAATGCCATGAAGTCGCTGCACGCCAACGTCATCTTTACGAACGTCGCGCTGACGCCGGAGGGGGACGTGTGGTGGGAGGACATGACGGGAGAGCCGCCGGCACGCTTGATCGATTGGCAAGGCAAGGAATGGACGCCCGGTTGCGGACGCCCGGCGGCGCATCCGAATGCCCGCTTCACGGTCGCCGCCTCCCAGTGTCCCTCCATGGATCCGAAGTGGGAGGATCCAGGCGGTGTACCGATTTCGGCGTTCATCTTCGGTGGCCGGCGTTCCGCGACGATTCCATTGGTCGTCGAGGCGCGCAATTGGGAAGAGGGCGTTTATATGGCGGCCACGCTCGGCTCGGAAACGACCGCTGCGATTACCGGCAAAGTGGGCGTCGTTCGCCGCGACCCGATGGCGATGATCGCTTTCTGCGGTTACCACATCGGGGACTATTTCTCTCACTGGCTGCGCATGGGAACGGCCGTGCATCACGCGCCCCGGATCTATCGCGTCAACTGGTTCCGCAAGGATGCCGACGGCCGGTTTGCCTGGCCAGGCTTTTCCGAGAACATGCGCGTTCTCTCCTGGATCGTGGGACGCTGTCACGGGCGAGCCAACGCGGTCCCGACGCCGCTCGGCCTGGTCCCGCAGTACGAAGATTTGACGTGGACGGGTCTGGAACACTTCACCCGCCAGCAATATGACGGACTGGAAAGCGTCGACACCGAGGCCTGGCGATCGGAATTGCAGTCGCACGACGAGCTGCTTTCTAAGCTCGGTACGAAGCTCCCCGGCGTGCTGGAATCCCAGCGGCAAAAGCTGCACGCGGAACTATCCGCCTGACCTAAGGCCGTCCGCGCCTGCCTGCGTGATTCGGCGCAGCGCGTATTGCGTGCCAAGAGCGATGGGCGATTGATCGAGGCGGCAGGCGCTGCGTGTCTAGGGGTTAGTGCGCCCCTGCGCGAGGCCGGCATCGATTGCCGGGTCCCGTAGAGCGGCCCCGGAACTAGCCAAGTTGCGCTGTCGCTCGGTGTCCGGCGACAACCTCAATGGCGCGGTCGCAGTCGTAGCGCCATGGAACCCGATAGAAGAGAAGCCGCGGCTGCAATTGCGAATGTTGTGGCGGAACCCCACGCCTCGATCACCCAGCCGCCCGCTGCCATTCCGCCGCCGACCCCGATGAGCAACGCAGTCGAAGACCAGGTGAACGCCTCAGTGGCGTGCGCCTGGGTGGCCGTGTTCGCCACCAGCATGGATTGGATCGTCAACGCCGGCGCCATGACCAGGCCGGCGGCCAGGCTGAGCGCGGCAAAAAGCCAACCGTTCGATACGGGGGCGAGCAACCCCACGCCGATCCCCATCAATGCAAGTGCGATGGCGAACTGCTTCCGGAGCGGAGCTCGCCACGTTCGGCTTCCATATGCGAGTCCTCCCGCGGCACTCCCGACGCTCATTAAAGAAAGAAGTATTCCGCCGAGCGCAGGATCGCCCACCTCGGCCGCATGACCAACAACGCCAATTTCAACGAAGCCGAACGCGCTTGCATAGCCGACGATCACGGCAAGCAGGGCAATGAAACCTCGCGTTGCGAGCGGACCCAACCAACTGCTCCCCGCCGGTGCGGCGAGTTGCCACTGCCTAACAGCGGGAGATCTAAGGAACAACCACGTTCCGATAGCACCGCACGATGCCGCAATCAGCACCGGCATTTCCGGCGGTCCAATGACGAGCAGCGCCGCCACCAGAAGAGGACCGGCAATGAAGATCAGCTCAATCAGCACGGATTCCAGCGAGTATGCGGTAGTTAGCTGGGCATCCTGTGCAAGCCGCCGCCGAAGATAGGTTCGCATGCATACTGTGATCGGCGGAAAGGATGCGCCGGCTGCAAACGATAGAGCCAAGCTCAGCGCGCTTCCCTCCGACCCATCGCTGCGCACGCTGAGAACAAGAGCGCACAGCGCTACAGGGAATGCAAAGGTGCTCGACCGCAGCACGAGCCCCGGACCCTTGCGATCAATTAGCCGTCCGAGGACCGGGGCCAGACAGGCCAGGCCAGCAATGTACGCCGCAGTCAACATGCCACCGGTGACGAACGAACCGCTGGTGGTCCGGGCGAGCATGAGGATGGCAAGCCCAGTGATGCCAATCGGCAACCTGCCCAGAAGAGACGCGACGATGGCCGCTCGTAGGTCAGGCTTCCCAAGCAGGGCAGCGTATCGCGCTAGTGAAATCATCTGAGGCCCCAAAGGGGCGCAGATTCTCCCATGATGAAAATGGTGCGATGCAGCAAAAACCGCATTGAGCGTTCCACGTGAAACAATCCGCCCGCGTTCCGGTCGCCTTTGTTCCACGTGAAGCGATCGCGTATCATTGCGCACCCCGCCGGGTCCCCATGGAATATCCCACCGAATTCGATGTCATTGTCGTAGGCGGCGGCCACGCAGGTACCGAGGCCGCATTGGCGTCCGCAAGGATGGGGTGCAAGACCTTGCTCGTTACACACGCTCTGGAAACGCTTGGACAGATGTCGTGCAATCCCTCGATCGGCGGGATTGGCAAAGGGCACTTGGTCAGGGAAATTGACGCCTTGGGGGGGGCTATGGCGATTGCCGCGGATGAAGCGGGGATTCAGTTTCGCACCTTGAATTCATCCAAAGGCCCCGCGGTGCGGGCGACCAGGGCTCAGATCGACCGGGTCCTATATCGCGGTGCAATTCGAAAAATTCTGGAGAACCAGCCAAACCTCGCGATCTTTCAGCAGGCTGTCGACGACATTCTCTTGAACGGAACGCGTGCCGCAGGGATCGTGACGCAGCTCGGGATCCACATCCGGGCCAAGACCGTCGTGCTCACAGCCGGCACATTCCTGGCCGGAAAGATTCACGTAGGGCTCGAGAACTATGAGGCCGGACGCGCAGGAGATCCAGCGTCTGCGGCGCTGGCGGCGAGACTGCGAGAATTGAACCTGCCGGTAGGACGGCTGAAGACCGGAACACCGCCGAGAATCGATGGCAGGACGATCGACTTCTCCGTCATGCAGATTCAATCGGGTGACGACCCAGAACCCGTGTTCTCGTTTATCGGCGATCGGGGGATGCATCCTCGGCAGCTTCCCTGCTGGATTGCGCACACCAATCCTACGACGCACGAGATCGTGAGAGGGGGCCTCGATCGATCGCCGATGTTTACGGGCGTGATCCAAGGAATCGGGCCGAGATACTGCCCCTCGATTGAGGACAAGATTCACCGTTTTTCGACGAAGACCGGGCACCAAGTCTTTCTTGAACCCGAGGGGCTTTCTACCCACGAGATCTATCCGAATGGAATTTCCACCAGCCTTCCGTTCGATGTGCAGGTGGCGCTCGTGCGATCGATCAAGGGGCTGGAGCGAGCGCATATTCTCAGGCCCGGATACGCAATCGAATACGATTACTTTGACCCGCGTGGGCTTCGACTGAGCCTCGAAACCAAGGCGGTCGAAGGACTGTACTTCGCTGGCCAAATCAACGGTACAACCGGCTACGAAGAGGCCGCCGCGCAGGGGCTTCTCGCCGGGTTAAACGCAGGTCTTCGAGCCTCCGGGAAAGAACCTTGGTACCCGCGCAGGGATGAGGCGTACTTGGGAGTTCTGATCGACGATCTGGTGACTCGTGGCGTATCGGAACCGTATCGGATGTTTACAAGCCGCGCGGAATACCGGCTCATGCTCAGGGAGGACAACGCCGACCTGCGTCTCACCGAGGCAGGCCGCCGCCTCGGTATCGTGGACGACCATCGCTGGCGGACCTACGCGAAGAAACGTGAACTCATCGAGAGAGAAAGGAACCGCTTGGATTCGATCAAAGCGGGTCCCGAGACAGGGTTAGGCAAAATGCAGGAGAAGATACTAGGGCAAAGACTGGACAGTGAGTACACACTCACTCAAATTCTAAGACGCCCTGAGGCGAACTATCGCTCTCTAAATATGATTCATGAGGATTTTGAGCCGATTTTGGATGCGGCTATTGCCGAGCAGGTGGAAATCCAGATCAAGTACCAAGGGTATATCGACCGCCAAAAGCAGGAGGTCGCTCGGGCACACGCGCAGGGTTCAATGCGGATTCCCGACGACATCGACTATGCGGCTGTGCCAGGCCTTTCCGCGGAAGTCCGGCAGAAGCTGCAGCGGCACCGCCCGGAGACTATCGGTCAGGCAAGCCGGATCTCCGGCCTTACCCCGGCGGCGATATCGCTCTTGCTCGTGCACCTCAAGAGGCGCGACCGGGAGAAGTCTCGGGCCGCATGACACCGGCAGCCTGCCTGTCCCGCGGCCTCGCCGAGCTTAGACTTCCCGCGCCCAAACTGGCATCCGATCGGTTGCTTGCATATCTCGAACTGATTGGCAAATGGAATCGGACGTTCAACCTGACCGCCATTCGCGATCCGCTGACCATGGTGACGCATCACCTGCTTGATTCGCTCGCGGTGGTCGAGCATCTACCCGAGGGTTCCCTGGCCGACGTCGGCGCGGGCGCGGGCCTTCCGGGGATACCGATCGCAATCTGCCAACCGGATCGGCCTGTGACGCTGAACGACGCGAGCGAGAAGAAATGCGCTTTTCTGCGACAGGCCGCAATCGAGCTCCAGCTGCGCAACGTGCGCGTTGAAAAGGGGCGTGTAGAGAACTGGAGGCCCATCGAGCGATTTGACGTCGTGATCTGTCGCGGGTTTTCCGACTTGGCGAAATTCGTTGCATCGTGTCGTCATTTGCTCTTGCCCCACGGGTTGTTGGCAGCGATGAAGGGTAGTTACCCCGGCGATGAGCTGGCCGCGTTGCTGCCCGGTTCAGGCCGCGGCGACGTACGACGATTGCACGTTCCGATGCTCGACGCAGAGCGCCATGTCGTTCTCCTTGAACCGGTGGTCTGACCGTGGCACGGGTCCTTGCGATTGCGAACCAAAAAGGGGGCGTCGGGAAGACGACGACGAGCGTCAATCTCGCGGCGGCGCTTGCCCTGGCCGGACGCAGGGTCTTGCTGGTAGATCTGGATCCGCAGGGCAACGCGACGATGGGCAGCGGAATCGACAAGCGCAGCCTGGCGCGCACCGTGTATCACGTGCTGCTGGGCCTTGGCGATATTGCCCACGTGAGGGTGCGATCCGATACCGGTGGCTTCGACTTGCTGCCCGCGAATAGGGAATTGGCAGGCGCGGAAGTCGAGCTCGTGGAATTGCCGGGCCGAGAAGGGCGCCTGCGCGCGGCGCTCGGCACAGTCGCGCCGGACTACGACGAGATCCTGATCGATTGTCCGCCGTCTCTGTCGCTGCTCACGGTGAACGGCCTGGTTGCAGCGCAGGCCGTGCTCATCCCGATGCAATGCGAATACTACGCGTTGGAGGGTCTCACCGACTTGGTTGGCACGATCAAGCGCGTACGCGCGAACCTCAATCCACAGCTGGAGATCGCTGGTTTGCTGCGCACGATGTTTGATCCCCGCAACACGTTGTCTCAGCAGGTGTCCGACCAGCTCGAGACGCACTTCGGGGAAAAGGTCTTTCGAACTCGGGTGCCGCGGAACGTACGCCTCGCGGAAGCACCAAGTTATGGAACCCCGGCCGTGCTCTGGGACCGATCGGCGAAGGGCGCTCAGGCCTATCTCGCACTTGCAGACGAACTGCTTTCAAGGGAAAGACCTACATGATCAAGCCGAAGGGACTCGGTCGCGGCCTGGACGCGTTGCTTGGCGAGGCCGGCAGCGGCGCCAAAGATCAGCTCACCACACTCCCGGTGCAAGCCATACGCCCCGGACGGTATCAGCCGCGCAGCCGGATGGACGAAGCGGCCCTTGCCGAGCTGTCGGCGTCGATTCGCGCGCAGGGTTTGATGCAGCCGGTGCTCGTTCGACCGGTCGGGCCGGCCGTTTTTGAGCTGATTGCCGGCGAGCGACGCTGGCGTGCTGCCCAGCTCGCCGGTCTCACCGAGATCCCGGTGCTTGTGCGCGAGGTGCCCGACGAGTCCGCGCTGGCGATGGGATTGATCGAAAACATTCAGCGGGAGGATCTCAATCCGATCGAGGAAGCAACCGGATTGCAACGGCTCGTGGACGAATTCGGGATGACCCACGAACAGGTTGCCGACGCGGTTGGTCGCTCGCGCAGCGCCACGACGAACCTGCTCCGGCTCCTGAAGCTCGCCAAGCCCGTGCAAGAGATGCTCCTCGGCAAGGTCTTGGACATGGGTCACGCGCGTGCACTGCTGGCGCTGGACGGCGCTCGGCAGATCGAGGCGGCCAAGCGAGTGGCCGCCCGTGGCCTTTCGGCCCGCGAGGCGGAGGCGCTGGTCAAGCGGCTTTCCAGCGGCGCAACCCCTCGGAAGGCGCGGATACGCGATCGCGACGTCTCGCGGCTCGAGGATGAATTGTCTGACCGGCTCGGCACCACAGTCGAAATTCGTCACGGCGCAAAGGGCCGCGGGACGCTGGTGCTGCACTACTCGAGCCTTCAGCACCTCGACCAATTGCTCGAACGACTGCGCTGAGTCCTCGGCGCAAGATCTACATTCGGCGCGCCAAATTGACCGCAGGTGCATCTAAACCTATAATTCCGCGGCTTTGCGAGAGCTGGGGACGATGAACGCCGGCCCCAGGTTCCTGTCAAGGCCGATTCGCACCGTGCTGCGCTGGCAGGGGATCGCCACCGTAGTGCTGACGTTGGCCGGCGGTATGTTCGCTGGCGTGCACGGGGCTGTTTCCGCGGCCCTGGGAGGCGCGGTGAGCCTCTGTGCATTTGGGCTGTCGGCAGTGCTGGTATCGAGGAGCAGGGCGCAATCCGCAGGCGATGTCATCACCTGGGCGCTGCTGGCCGAAGGACTGAAGATCGGCCTCATCGCGGTGCTGCTTTGGGTGATCTTGGCCGCCTACGGCGATGTCATCGTGCCGGTGCTCATTGGATCGTTCCTGGTAACGGTCCTCCTGTTTACGGCGGCGTTCTTTGTGCGCGATCACAACTAGCTTAAATCCGCGATGGCTGCCGGCGCAGAACTCAACCCGACCGAGTACATCAATCACCACCTGACGTTCCTCGCCAAGCCGGTGGGCGACGGATCGTTCTGGACCGTGCACGTGGACTCCGTGGCGACGGCCGTGATCCTGGGTGTCCTCGGCATGGGATTCCTTTGGTGGGTGGTGAGGGGCGCAACTTCGGGCGTTCCCAACCGGCGGCAGGCGTTCGTCGAGCTCGCGTTCGACTTCATTGACGAGCAGGTGAAAGGGATCTTTCATCACGGCGATCGCAACCGGTTTGTTGCGCCGGCCGCGCTCACCGTGTTCGTCTGGGTCCTGCTGATGAACGCCATGGACTTCCTCCCCGTGGACATCATGGCGAGGATGCTCGGTGCCCTCGGGTTGCACGAATTCCGGATGGTTCCGACCGCTGACGTCAATACGACCTTTGCGCTGGCGTTGTCGGTGTGGCTGCTGATGATCTATTTCAGCATCGCGGTGAAGGGGCTGGGGGGCTGGATTCACGAATTGTTCTGCGCCCCCTTCGGATCGAACCCGCTGCTCTGGCCCGCCAACCTGCTGTTCAACTTCATCGAGTACGTGTCCAAGCCGCTTTCGCATTCGCTGCGACTCTTCGGCAACATGTACGCGGGCGAAATCATCTTCCTGCTGCTGTGGGTCTGGGCGGCCACTGGCCTCGCCGGCACGGTCTTCGGCACGGTGCTCGGGGTGGGCTGGGCCATCTTCCACATCCTGATCGTGGTTCTGCAGGCGTTCATTTTCATGATGCTGACCGTGGTGTACATCGCGCTGGCGCATGAGCATCACTAGCGGGTTCCCCAAACAACTCTTCTTGCACTGAAACGGAAAGGAAAACCGATGGAGAAACTCCAACTTCTGGCGATGATCCAGGCCTACACGGGCATCGGCATCGGCCTCATGATCGGCGTGGGTGCCGCGGGTGCGTGTATCGGCGTGGGCATCATGTGCAGCCGTTTTCTGGAGGCTGCGGCGCGCCAGCCGGAGCTGACCAACTCGCTGCAGGCGAAAGTTTTCCTGCTGCTCGGTCTGATCGACGCGTCGTTCATCATCGGCGTCGGCTTGGCCATGATGTTTGCGTTCGCCAATCCGTTGCTCGCGGTGGTCCGCTAAGGGTTTGCGAGGGGGCACAGCATGAACATCAATCTGACGCTGTTTGCCCAGGCCGCAACTTTCGCGCTGTTCATCTGGTTCACGGTCAAATTCGTTTGGCCGCCGTTGCTGCGTGCGATCGAGGCGCGCCAGAAGACGGTTGCGGACGGGCTGGCTGCTGCTGAGCAGGGCAAGCGCTCGCTGGAGACTTCGACGCGGCAGGCCGACGAAGCCATCAAGACGGCGCGCGAGCGCTCCACCGACATCGTCGGGCAGGCCGAAAAGCGCGCCGCGCAGATGATCGAGGAAGCGAAGAACGCGGCCAAGGACGAGGGTGCGCGGGAAAAGGCCGCCGCGCGGGCGGAAATCGAGCAGGAAGTGCAGCGTGCGCGGGAGCTGCTTCGCGAGCAGGTGGCGGCGCTGGCCGTCGCGGGCGCCGAGAAGATATTGCGGCGCGAGATCGACGCGCGAGCGCATGCGGAGTTGCTCGAAGGCATCAAGCGGCAACTCTAGGAACATGGCTGAACCCCGCACCATTGCCCGACCTTATGCCGAAGCTGCCTTCCTGTTGGCAGACGAGCAGGGCAAGCTCGCGGAGTGGTCCGCGACCTTGGCAAACCTTGCGGCGGTGGCCTCGGACGCCCGGGTTCAGACCGCGATCGGCGACCCGAACCGGTCGCCTGCGCAGGTGGCTGGACTGGTGATTTCGATCCTGACGGGGAAGCTCTCCGGCGAGGGCGAGAACTTCGTCCGCGTGCTCGCGCAGAGCGACCGGCTGGACGTCCTGGCAGAGATCCGCGCGCAGTTCGAGGCGCTCCGCAACGACCGGGAAGGCGTGGTCGAGGCGCAGGTAGTCTGTGCGCGCCCGCTGGACGAGGCGCAACTCACCGACCTCGTCGCGCGGCTGGAGAAGAAGACCGGTCGCAAGGTCAAGGCGAGCGTGAGCGTGGATCCGGAACTCCTCGGCGGCGTGAAAGTGGTTCTCGGCGACAAGGTCATCGACGGTTCGGCGCGCGCCCAGCTGGGCGCACTCGAGCAGGCACTCAAGGCATAGCGCTTTTCAGGAGCAGTCATGCAACTCAATCCTTCCGAAATTTCGGAGCTGATCAAGAGCCGGATCCAGAGCCTGGACGCTGGCGTGGAGATGCGTACGCAGGGCACCGTCATTTCGGTGACCGACGGCATCTGCCGGATTCACGGCCTGTCGGACGTCATGCAGGGAGAAATGCTGGAATTTCCCCGCAACACGTTCGGCCTTGCGCTCAACCTCGAGCGCGACTCCGTGGGCGCGGTCATTTTGGGCGCCTACGAGCACATCACCGAGGGCGACACCGTCAAGTGCACAGGCAGGATTCTTTCGGTGCCGGTCGGCACGGAGCTCCTCGGTCGCGTCGTCAATTCGCTCGGCGAGGCGATCGACGGCAAGGGTCCGGTGAACGCCAAGGAGACCGACGTCATCGAAAAGGTGGCGCCCGGCGTGATCTGGCGCAAGTCCGTTTCGCAGCCGGTGCAGACCGGGCTGAAGGCGATCGACGCGATGGTGCCGGTCGGGCGCGGGCAGCGCGAACTGATCATCGGCGATCGCCAGACCGGCAAGACGGCGGTGGCGGTNNCTGATCTGCGTCTACGTGGCGATCGGACAGAAGGCGTCCACGATCGCCAACGTCGTGCGCAAGCTCGAGGAACATGGCGCGATGGAGTACACCATCGTGGTCGCGTCGTCGGCGTCTGAATCCGCGGCGATGCAGTACATCGCGCCCTATGCGGGCTGCACGATGGGCGAGTATTTCCGGGATCGCGGTCAGGATGCGCTCATCATCTACGACGACTTGACGAAGCAGGCGTGGGCCTACCGGCAGGTCTCTCTGCTGCTGCGGCGGCCGCCGGGGCGCGAAGCCTATCCGNNGGCCGGCGACGTCACCGCCTTCGTTCCGACGAACGTCATCTCAATCACGGACGGCCAGATCTTTCTGGAGACCGATCTGTTCAACGCGGGCATCCGGCCCGCCATCAACGCCGGGATTTCGGTCTCGCGGGTTGGCGGCGCGGCACAGACGAAGATCATGAAGCGGCGTGACACCGGCGGGGGCGTGCGCCTTGCGCTCGCGCAGTACCGCGAACTCGCGGCCTTCGCGCAGTTCGCCTCGGATCTCGACGAAGCCACGCGCAAGCAGCTGGAGCGCGGGCGCCTCGTAACGGAGCTGATGAAGCAGCCGCAGTACCGCCCGCTCGCGGTGTGGGAAATGGCGCTGACGCTGTTTGCGGTCAACAACGGCTATTTCGACGACGTTGACGTGAAGAAGGCGCTGGCCGCCGAGCGATCGATGCGCGATTACATCAAGGACAAGTTCGGCGACCTGATCGCGCGCATGGAGGACAAGAAGGACTTGTCCGGCGATGATGAAAAGACGCTGAAGGCCGCGGTCGAGGACTGGAAGAAGAGCGGCAGCTACTGAGCGAACCCCATGCCGGGCACCAAGGAAATTCGCGTCAAGATCCGGAGTGTGCAGAACACCCGGAAGATCACGAAGGCCATGGAAATGGTCGCAGCGTCCAAAATGCGCAAGGCGCAGGAGCGGATGCGGACGTCGCGCCCGTATGGCGAGAAGATCCGCACGGTGGCGGCGCACATCAGCCATGCCAACCCCGAGTACCGGCATCCGTTCCTCGTATCGCGGGACAGCGTGAAGCGCGTCGGTCTCATCGTCATCACGACGGACAAGGGCCTGTGCGGTGCGTTGAACAGCAACCTGCTGCGCCTCGTTCTCGGCCAGTACAAGCAGTGGCTTGCCGAAGGCGAGGAGATCGAGGTCTGCTGCATCGGCAACAAGGGCCTCGGGTTCATGCAGCGCCTGGGGGCGAACATCGTTTCGCAGGCGGTGCAGCTGGGCGACCGCCCGCAGATGGACAAGCTGCTGGGCGCGATCAAGGTCATGCTGGACGGCTACACCAGCGACCGCTTCGACCGCCTGACGCTGGCCTACAACCGGTTCATCAACACGATGAAGCAGGAACCGGTCACCGAGCAGCTCCTGCCGCTGGGCGGCGAGCGCCTCGGCGCGCCGGAGACGGTCTGGGACTACCTGTACGAGCCGGACGCGAAGGGCGTGCTCGATCAGGTCATGACCCGCTACATCGAGGCCATCGTCTATCAGGCCGTCGCCGAGAACATGGCCTCGGAGCAATCCGCGCGGATGGTGGCGATGAAGGCCGCCTCCGACAACGCGGCAAACCTGATCGATGAACTGACGCTGGTCTACAACAAGAACCGTCAGGCAGGCATTACGAAAGAACTTTCAGAAATCGTCGGCGGCGCGGCTGCCGTCTAGAGCTAGGAAAACGTCATGGCAAATGCACTGGGCACTATCGTACAGACCATCGGCGCGGTGATCGACATCGAGTTTCCGCGCGAAGAACTGCCGAAGGTCTACGATGCACTCCTGCTGGAGGAAACGGGCGAAGCCGGTCTGGCGGAAAAGGGCCTCACATTCGAGGTCGAGCAGCAGCTCGGCGACGGCGT
>DKBI01000121.1 GCA_002451175.1 Betaproteobacteria bacterium UBA6904 | reverse complement strand
AGCCACTCCTGCAGGTATCGCATGGTCAGCGCCATGCTGGTTCCGTCGAGGTTGATGGACAGGCTCTCCAGGTCCGCGAGCAGCCGGCGATGCTCCTGCCGGTGTTGTGCGGCTGCCTCGTCATCGGCCGTGCGATCCATCAGGACCTCCTCGCTCGCAAAGTGCGCGCGGGTGAGTCCCAGCAGCGTGCCGAGGGCGTCCCCTAGCTGCGCGGCGCCATGTCCCGACTTGAGGCCGTCGCCGATCCGGTTGATCTGGTCTACGAGCTCGCGGTGCTGCTGGTCCATGATTGCAATGCCGACTTCGTGCGTCGCGCTCCACGACATGAACGGCACCGTGCCGGGCTCGCTCGACCGCGCGCGCGCGTCGACGAGGCGATACTGGTTCTTGCCAGCGCGCTTCGCGGCGTAAAGAGCCTGATCGGCGCGCGAGAACAGNNGTCGCCGGCGTCGTGGCCCAGGGTATCGTTCACTTGCTTGAAGCCGTCGAGATCCGCCATGACGACCGCAAACGACGATCCGGCCCGGCGCGCATCGAGCAGTCGCTGGCGCATCCGGTCGAAGTACAGCGCGCGGTTCGGCAATCCGGTGAGCGCGTCCGTGAAGGCGAGGTACGACAGTCGCATTTCGGCGCGGCGCCGTTCCGTCACGTCCTGGACGAGGATCACGGTGCCCGGGCCATCCGGCAGGTGGACCTCCAGGCATGACAGCTCGGCATCGAACAGGCGGCCGTCTCGTCGCAGGCTGCGGAACCCCAGGGGTCGCCCGGTGACCCGGCGCGAATCCGAGAGCGTCGCCGCCACGCGGGGACGGTCCTCCGGCGCGACGCAGTCGAGAAACAGCTCGCCGCCCGCGGCGTCGTCGCTGTCGGCGGAGTAGATCGCGCGGAACCCTGGACTGATGCATGTCAGCCGGCCTTGGCGCACGACGGCGACCGCGAGCATGCCGCACGCAGCGAGTTCCGCGAGCCCAAGACGGCACAGGGACTGTTCTGCGGCAGGCAGCGCGTCAGTTCGAGATGGCATGGGCACTCTCGAGAGATCGCTGCCGATCGACATTCCCAGGTAGATGGCGACCGCCGGCCGTCTGCCGGACAGCCGATTCGATGGCCATCGGATTCGCGAGTGAAGGCACAGCGCTGCGTACGGTCAACGCGAGCGGCCAGGGGCGGGTTCCCGGAACGGCGCCGAGCGGCAGCGCGAAGTGGTAGTCAATGTCCACGACGCTGCGGCCTGCGACGTGGTCGGTTGCGACCGCCGTGCCGCCGTCGGCGCCGACGAGTAGGGGCTCCCCGATGCCCGATACGGTGGCGGAGCGAGTGAGTGCATCGGGATCGTGGACACCCACCGCAATGCTTCCTGCCGAGCGGATCACGAGCGCGATGCGCGTGCCGCCGCGAATATGAACGCTGCCTGGGACGATGTCCGATTCCGTGATCTGAAACTCGCCCTGTTGACGCTCCACGATGGCATGGCCGTTCTGCAACCCGAACGCCCAGAAAGTCCGCGGTGCGAACCAACGGAGTGTCCGAGTTCCTGCGGCGGCCGTCCAAGGCGGCTGGCGGTCGCGATGCAGGCGCAGGCGCGATTGCGCTCGGGGAAGTGGGCTGGGCGGCGCTTCAGTTGGGGATGACATAAGCATCCTCGCGAAACAGTTTCAGGCAGGCGTCCGCGACGACCGCGTCGTAGGCCACGCTGCGCCCGCGTTCGATCTCGGCGAGCGCAGTCGCGATCCCCAGCCCGGGCCGATAGGGGCGGTGCGAGGCCATGGCTTCGACCGTATCCGCCACGGCGAGAATGCGCGCCTCGAGGATGATGTCCTCGCCCCGCAGTCCGGCGGGATAGCCGCTGCCATCCATGCGCTCGTGGTGCTGCAGCACCGCCTTCGCGACGGGCCACGGGAATTCGACGTCCTTCAGCACCAGGTATCCCGCCTGGGAGTGCTGTTTGACCAGGTCCATTTCCAGTGCGTTCAGCCTGCTTGGCTTGACGAGGATTTCCACGGGAACGGAAATCTTGCCGATGTCGTGGAGGTGCCCGGACACCTTCAGCCCCTGCAGGCGGTTCGGATCCAGACCAAGGATCCGGCCAATGGCGACTGCAATCCCGGCGACGCGGCGCTCATGGCCCGCCGTGTACGGATCCCGCAGTTCCCCCAGCGTCGTCGCCAGTCCAACCGTATTCATGAAAGCGCGTTCCAGCTGCGCCATGTACTGCCGCACCCGCTCCTCGGTGCGCTTCTTCTCGGAGATGTCCTGCACCATGCCGATGACCGCTTCCTGGCCCTGGTGGAGCGCTTGGTTGACGTGCAGTCCAATCCGCAGACGAGAACCGTCACCCCGCACGACGTCGCACTCATCCGCGTAGGAGGAAACGCTGCCCACGCGGACACTGTGCAAGCCTGCCACGATGCGGGCGTAGTCGTCGGCCACAATCACGTGCTTCACCTTGGTGCCGATCAAATCGTCGGTCGAGGGGTGGCCGAGGATCTCGGCGAGTCGCGGGTTGCCGTACACGATCCGCGCCTGCTGGACGACGAAAATGCCGGCGATCGACTGCTCGACGAGGCCCCGGAAGCGGCTCTCGGAATCCGCCATGGCACGCTCTGCCCGGCGGCGGGCCGTGACGTCATGCGCCAACACGAGTTTGGCGGGACGGCTGTCATGGTCGATGTGGCGCGATGTGATCTCGACGTCGATTGCGTCGCCGTTGCGCTTGACGTGGGTCCAGGTTCCCGCCCTGACCGTCTGATCGTTGCTGGTGTGCGCGAGCGTCTCCATCAACCGGGGGACGTCGGCGGCGGGGCGGATGTCGGCGATGGTCATCGCGAGGAAGTCTTGGCGCGACCAACCGTAAGTCGCGACCGTGGCGTCGTTTACCGCGAGGAAGCGGAGCGTCTCCGGGTCGTAGATCCACATGGCCTGCGGATTGGCCTCGAAGAGATTCCGGTAGCGGCGCTCGGAGTCGCGGGCCTCCTGCAGCGCTCGCGCCCGCTCATCCTTGATTGCAAACGTGTCGAGCGCGAACGCAATGTCACCTGCCATCTCCTCGAGCGTCGCGGTGACGTCCGACGAAAAGACACCACTTCGGCGCGCGCCGACGACAAGCAAGCCGGCCGCGCTCTGTTGGTTGATCCGGAATGCGCCAAGGGAATTCACTCCGGCACGCTGCAGTGCCGGACGCACGACGGCTAACGCCGCCTCGGCCTGCGCATGGTTGCTGACGGCGGGATTGCCTGTCTCGAGAACGTCCTGCATTGCACGGATGTCCTGGCAGGTGCACTCACCGGACGGAAGGCGGAGCACGTCGAGGAGATCCGCGGCGTCGCCGAAGGACGCCACCGGCCGCATCCGGTGCGGGCCAGGCGAGGTCAGCCCGATCCACGCGAAACCGAATCCGCCCGTTTCAACTGCAACGCGGCATATGGCAGCGAGACACTCATCCCGGTTGCGCGAGCGCACTACCGCCTGATTGGTCCGAGACAGCATGGTGTAGAGTTCTTCGCGGCGTGCCAGCGACGCTTCGGCGCGCCGGCGTTGAGTGATATCGCGAATGATGCCCGTGACGCACCCGGAGTCGGAAGACTTTGGGCGGGTGAGCGATAGCTCGATCGGGAATTCTGTTCCCCCACGCGTCAGTCCGTGCAGTTCGATGGTCCCGGCCGCCGACCGAGGCCGCGCACCGTTGCGCACACGGCGGATGCCGGCCGCGTGGCGCGTGCGGTAGCGTTCCGGCATCATTGTCTCGAGCCGGAGTCCGATTGCTTCGGCTTCGGTGTAGCCGAACATCCGATGGGCCGCCGAATTCCAGGCGACGATCCGGCCACGGGGGTCGATCGTGACGACCGCGTCGACGACGTTTTCCAGCACTGCACGCAGCATCTCTTCGGGACGCGCCGCGGACATCTCACTCGTGTCCATGACGCCCGGTTGCGGCTGGGCCCTGCGGAGAGGCGGTGTCGCAGGCGCGCCCGCTGCGATCGGGGAGCGGAGCATGGCCTTGGGATTGGTCGGCAACGCGCGGTTCGCTTTCATGTCGGGGCCGAGTGTCACCCTGCGCGGGGTTGCGCACCATCCGGCGGTTCCTTACGCAGCCTCAGATACATCCCGTCGGAATTTCCGAGGCAACCGGGAGTCCTCACGGGGCGGCGACAGGCGATGGGGAGCCGATTCCGTGCGCACCCGCACGGCGGGCGCGCTTGCGGAAATGCCGTATGCGGCGACAGGAACATCCGGATGACATGGCCGGCCTGGAAATCCTAGAGTGAGCGGCACACTCCGCACTGCCCAGGAGGCCAGCGATGAACCCAACCGCGCTGTTGTTGGTTGACGAGAGCCCCGCCGTCATCATGTCGCTCAAGCGCGCGCTTGCCAGCGAGTCCTGCCGAGTCGTCTCGGCGCGCAGCGCCGCCGCCGCCTTCACAATCCTCGCGCGGGAGCAGATCGCCGGCGTCGTATGCGGACGTCAGCTCTCGGACATGGGGGGTACCGCGTTCCTCACGCAGGTGGGCGAGCGTCATGCCGAGGTCGCGCGCGTCCTGCTTGTCGGAGCTGCCGATTTCGAGGCGATTGTGCTGGCGGTCAATTGCGGCGCGGTCGGCAAACTCGTTACGGTGCCTTGGCGAGACAGTCACCTGCGCGAAATCGTCCGGCAGGCGCTGGGCACGCAAGCCGATTGCGTCAATGGATGCCGGATTGTGGACCAGCTGTCCACGGCGATCTGGAACCTTGCGGCCGGAAACACGGGCGCCGCGGCGCGGCGCCCGCGCCGCGCCAGATCCGCGACGCAGCCTGCGCAACCTACAGGAACGGCACCTCGGAGAATCAGCGGTCCGCGGTGATCAGGCCGGAGCGGATGGCAATCCGCACGAGGCTCGCCACGTCGTGGATACCCAGGCGCTCCATGATCTGCGCCCGATGCGATTCGACGGTCTTCGGCGAGAGATTCAGCTGGTACGCGATTTCCTTGGTGTGGACGCCTTCGGCGATGAGTTTGAGAATCTCCCTCTGCCGGGGCGTCAGCGCTGCGAGGGGGCCCGCGGTCACTTTGGGATCGAGAACACGCTCGACGAGACGTTTTGACGCTCCCGGGGAGAAGTAGGTTTCGCCGCGCATGACGGCGGCGAGCGCGACCTCGAGTTCCGCCGCTGCGGCGTCCTTGAGGAGATAGGCGGATGCCCCGGCGCGCAGCGCGCGCATCACGAATTCGTCGCTCGAAAACATCGAGAGCATGATGATGCGGATTCCCGGCATCTCGGCGTGAACGCGCTCGGCGAGCTCGAGGCCGCTCATGCCCTCCATCGCGACGTCGGCGATGACTACGTCCGGGCGATGCTGGCGCACCGCCTCCAGACCGGAGGCGCCGTCGCCCGCCTCGGCGGCCACCTCGAGGCCGGGAAACGATTCGAGCAGCGAGCGCAATCCGGCGCGCACCAGCGTATGGTCATCGACGAGGACGATGCGCGTCATTCCGGTGATTCCCATCCGGCATCTGTCGATTCGGGCGGCGTCACGAGGGGCATGATGCGCCGCTGCGCGCCCCTGGGCAAGCCAGATGCGGCGCCGATCACGCCGGCGCGGGCGGACGCAGGGGAAGACGCACCTGCACGCGGGTGCCGTGGCCCTGGCGGGATTCGATGTGCAATTCGCCGCGGACGAGCGCGACGCGCTCTTCCATGCCGAACAGGCCGACGCCCGCCGCGTTGACCGTACTTCTGCGCGCCGCGCCGACATCGAAACCGCGCCCATCGTCGGCCACGACGAGTTCGAGTGCATCACCGGCGAGGCGCAGCTCGACCGTGATGCGGCTCGCTGCGGCGTGCCGCACCGCGTTGACAATGGCTTCCTGCGCCACCCGGAACGCCGTGTTCGCCAGTACCGGCTCGAGCGTGAACTGCTCGGGCTCAGCCACCAGATGGACCTCGATTCCGTTGGCCGAGGCGACGCGCCGGAGCGCGTCGCGCAGCGTTGCGGCGAGCCCGAGATGCGGCAATTGCGGGGGGCGCAGGTCGAGCGCGAGGCGGCGCAGCCGACCAAGCGCGTCGTCGATCAAATGCGAGAGGCGCGTCACGTCGTCGTCGGGCGTACTGCTGAGGCGGCGCGCCAGCCCCAGCACCTGGAGCTTGAGCGCCATGAGCGCCTGACCGATTTCGCCCAGCAGTTCATCGGCGAGGACAGCGCGTTCTGCATCGTGCACCTCGATCAGTCGCGCTGACAGCGCCTGCAGCCGGCGATGCGCTTCGCCCAGTGCGGCCTTGGCGAGGTCGCGCTCCTGCGCCGCGAGGTCGAGTGCAGCCTGTGCTTCGGTGATTTCGGTGATGGCCTGGGGCTTCTCCCCGCGGGGCGGAGGCTCCGCCAGCGACGCCACCGCGTCGCCGAGCCGGCGGCCCGCGATCATCCCCCCTGCGAGGGCGACCACCGTCGCCCCCAAGATCAGCAACGCCAGTTCCGCTCCTGCGGCAATCTGCGGTGCGCGACGAACATCCGACGGGACCTCGAGCACGACCGACCAAGGCGCCAGCGTGGAACGCACCACGATCCGGTCGGCAGCGTCCGGGTCGGCAGCGGGCACGAATCCAGGCGGCGCGCGCTGCGCAATCACTTCGCCGTTTCCATCGACCAGCGCAAGCGACGCGTTTGCCGGGAGCGCAATCTCGTCCAGGCGCGCCTGGAACTTCGCCGCCTCTAGAGTTGCCAGCAGGAGAAATGCCGCCCTGCCTTCACGCTTGCCCGGGACTGCGATCGCGACCAGCGATTGCCCGGCGATCGGACCGAAGAACAGGTCGCCGACGGCGGGTTTGCCGGTTTCGAGCGCCTCCGGTGCAGCGGCGCGTCCGCGCGGGACCGGAAGGCTCGGCAGCGGATCGCCGAACGCCACGCGCGTATTGAACAGCATACGCATCTCCGGGTCGGCGAGGATCACATGGCTGTCGAAGATGGCGTGATAACCCTGTGCTTCCCGGTAGAGGTCCGCGCGGCGCGCGGCGTCGTCGGCAAGCGGCGAGGCGGCGAGTATGCCGAGCGCCCTGATGCGCCCGTTCAATTGGTGATCGACCGCGCTGGCAAGGTTCTGGGCGAGATTGAGCGCCTCCGCGTCCCCTGCCGACCGCGCGTCGCGGAGGCGCTGGAACGCGAGGTACATGGACAGCGCAATCAGCGGCAGAATGCACAACCAGATGACCAACATGAGGTAGCGTTTCAGCGACATGCGGGCTGGCTCGGCAACTCACCCCAACGCGGTCTTGGGCCTCTGGCACGGCAGCCGGGCGCGAACACGCGTGCCCTGACCCGGACGGGTCTCGATGCGCAGCTCGCCGCCGGCCAGCGCGGCGCGTTCCTCCATGCCGAGCAGTCCGGCGCATTGGCCCTGCAGTGCCGCGGTGCGCACCGCGTCGAGTTCGAAGCCCCGGCCGTCATCGTCCACAATGAGCTCCAGCGCGTCGTGCGTCGCGTGCAGCGCGACGGCGATTTGGCGCGCGCCACTGTGGCGTATCGCGTTGGTGATGGCCTCCTGCACGATGCGGAACGCCGTGACCGCGAGGCGGTTCTCGACCGTCAGGTCAGGCGGGTCGGTCTCCAGCCGTGTCGCGATGCCGGCAGCGCCACCGACCCGACGGAGCGTGTCGCGCAGCGCCGCGGAGAGTCCGAGCTGATCGAGTTGCGGCGGCCGCAGGTCGAGCGTCAAGCTGCGTGTCTGTCCAAGCGCGCGGTCCGCAATCGCGACGAGCGATGCGATACCCCCAGCAGGGTCGCTGCCGATAATCTTCGCGAGGCCTAGCGCGCCGAGCTTGATCGCGGTCAGCGACTGGCCGATCTCGTCGTGCAGTTCGCGGGCGATCGCGGCGCGCTCGGCCTCCTGAACGTCGAGCAAGCGCGACGACATCAACTGCAGTTGCCGGTTGGCCTTACGAAGCGCCTCTGCGGACCGGGCGCGCTCGGTAATGTCCGACAGCATGCCGATCGCGCCGATGAAACTTCCTTGATCGTCCATGATGGGCGCGGCATTGAGCAGCATCAAACGCGGCTGCCCGTCCTTGCGCAGGTAGGTGAGCTCCATCTGCTCCGCGACGCCATCATATCGGCGCGCCATGCCGGTGCTTGCACGGGCGCGACTCTCCTCGTCGAGCAGGCTCAGGGGCGAGCGCCCGATCAGCTCGTCGGGCGTGTAGCCCAGTAGCGTTTGCAGGCGCAGATTGGCGAAGTCGATTTGGTACGCCGCGTCAACCGTGTAGATCCCCTCGGCTGCGGTCTCGAATGTCCTGCGCAACCGCGCCTCGCTCGCTTGCAGCGACCGCTCTGCGGTCGCACGCGCATCCAGCATCCGGTTGAATGCCTGCGCCAGGCGCCTCAATTCGGCGCTGCCTGACTCACTCGCGCGTATCACGAGGTTTCCGGCCGTGACGCTTTGGGCCACGGCTTCCAAGTCGCGAAGGGGTGCGACGATGCGCTGCGCGAACCGCCGGCCTAGTACGAGGGCTAGGACTAGCGCGGCCAGGACGATCCAACCGGCGGCGCGCATGTACGCGGCGTGGGCAGCGTAGACCAGTTCCTCCGGCATTCCGGCGAACACCGTCCAGCCCGTAGATGGGATGGTCCGGTACGCGTAGACGCGTTCGACGCCGTCGAACCCTGAAGTGCTCAAGTAGCCGACGCCTCCGGCCCGGGCTTGCTGCGGATAATCTGAATCCGCGATCGCCTGCCCGATCCATTTCTCGGGTTCGGCCGAGCGCAACAGCACTTGTTGGCGGCGGTCGAAAACGTATATGACCGTATCGTCAGGCGCCGATTTCAGCACGCGCTCGCCCAGCCGCAGCAGGTTTACCGCCAGAACCGCAATCCCGGCAACCTCGCCGGCCTCATCCCGGATCGGGTGCGTCAATACGGTAACCCACTGCCCGGTCGGTCGGCCGAAGTGCGCGTCGCTCGCGGTGAACTTCCCGCTTCTCAGCCCGCCGTCGAACCACGCCGATCCGACGACGTCACTTGCCGGGGGCGGATTCGCGATGAACGAACAGACGATGCTGCCGCTGCGATCCCGGGTGCCCAGCGTGTTGTGCCCCGGATTCAGTGTGACGTAGTCGGCGATCCCGGGGTCGCAGTTGCGAGGGTCGAGTGCGCGAACCCGCGGCCGCTCGGCAAACGCGGCAAGCATGCGTTGCCGATCGTCCAAAACGTTGACCAGGCGGTCGGCCGTCTGCGCGGCCAACGTCTCGATGTTGCGGACAGCGAGCGCCCGCGACTGGTTGGCCGAATGCACGGTCGCAGAGATGATGACGACGCCGACCGGCACAAGGACGGCGGCGGCCATCGCGGCCAATTGTTGCCGAATCGTCCAACGCCGAGCGCCGGTGCTCATCTAAACGCCCCTGCTCGAATGACCGTGGCCGTCGTACGGATGTGCAGCCGTTGCGAGGCGCGGTTTATTATCGCGCCAACGGCCATCCGGTGCGTACGCGGGTGCGGGAACGCGACGCCGCCGTAGGATCCCGGAGGCCAGCCGCGTAGGATGCGCTGGCACGTGTCTGCCGGGCCTAGGGAGTCCGGCGCGCGGCTTCGATCCGGCGTAGCACCGAATCCAGGACGCCGTCATCGAGCATCGGATCGGCATCGACTAGCGCGAGCTCCTCGCACTGCCTCGCCATGACCTCGACCGCGCCCGAAGTTGCGCCGGCTTGGGCGCAATGGCAGCCTGGCTCCGCGAGCAGCAGGTTGCCGTACACCGTAGCGCAGAAGCGGATGCCGGGCGAAGATCATGGCGACCTGCCGTGGCACTGCGATCTCCGGGCGAGACTCCGAGACCATGATTGCAATTTTCCGGCTCATCGGCGCGGAAAGATAGCCGGCAGTTCCGGATGTGCCCTCCGGATTTCCCCTAGCGCCACTTCAACCGATCCGCACGAGCGCCTTTTCTTCCGCCGGCTTGAGCACGCGCACGCACGGC
>DKBI01000118.1 GCA_002451175.1 Betaproteobacteria bacterium UBA6904 | reverse complement strand
GCCGTCACCCGGGGGCTGGACCTGGGCAAGGAGCTGCGCCTGCCGAAAATGGACGACGCTGCGCGCAAGGCGCTGTTCGGCCAGACGGCGCAGAGCGTGCGCGCCGGCGCGCACAAGCAGGGTTGAGTCCGGACCGAAGCGGCAGGCTCAGGCAGCCGGCTTTTCTATCGGGGCGAGCAGGGGCAGCACNNCCCATGCGGTGGCAGGCGATTTTTGCTTCCAGGTCGGGGACGACGAATTCCTGCTGTCCGGGCAGCTTCCAGGCGGTGCGCTTGCTCAGCCGGTGCGAGGTGTCGCGCACGTTGACGGCGGGGTAGCGCCGCAGCTGGTCGTTGTCC
The DNA here is from genome assembly GCA_002451175.1 of Betaproteobacteria bacterium UBA6904. Taxonomy (GTDB): domain Bacteria; phylum Pseudomonadota; class Gammaproteobacteria; order Burkholderiales; family SG8-39; genus 2-02-FULL-66-14. The sequence continues at coordinate 10,775 of DKBI01000118.1, read as the reverse complement.
AAAGGCGCGGTGACCGAAGCCAGTGGATGTCCGGGGGCGAGGACGAACACCCAGTTGACCACACCCAGGGGCTCGGTGACGAAATCGTCGTTGATGGTATGGAATCCGGGGACGCCGAAAGCCAGCTGCCCGCCGTTATGGATCATTTCATCCCATACGCCCATGTATACGGCGCGCCGGATTTCGAACTCGGCGCGGGGAAAGCGCGCGACCAGATGCGCGAGCAGCGCCGTAACGGTGGCTGCGTCGTAGAGCAGGTTGTTCACGACCATGACGAAATGCGGTTCGATCCCGTCGCTGACCTGCTTCAGTTCGGCCGGCAGCATGCGCAGCCATTCGAAAATCTGGCTCGCTTTCTCGAGCAGGATTTCGCCCGAGGGCGTCAGGCTGACCGAGCGGGTGGTGCGCAGGAACAGGGGCGTTCCCACGCTCTCTTCCAGCGTCTTGATGCGGTAGCTGATCGAGGGCGTACTCTTGTTCAGGACCGCGGCCGCGGCGGAGAAGCTGCGCAATTGCGCGACCGTGACGAAGGTGTGCAAGGCCTCTGCATCGAGCTTGGCTTTGTGCAAATCAGGCACGGCGAGTTTCCATGGATGACGCGGCTGTTGCGTGGGCCGATCCCGGCCTGTTGCCGGCGGCGCACGCTAGCCCCGAAAAGCCGTTAGTGTAGTCCAGCGCCGGCTTCGGCGGCGGCGACAAAGCCGCTGAGGGTGTCGTAGCCCGAAGTCGCCCCCTGAGCCGCGATGCGCTGCGCCAGTGCGAGCGAGCGGCCGGCCCCGGCATGCGGCAGGGTCCGCACCCAGGCGATGAGGTGGCTGCCGAATTCGCCGCGCGTTGCCGCGCGCAAATAGCTTGCGCCCGCGGCCGTCGTCAGCGCGGCGAGTTCGCCTTCCAGGGCGCGCATTGCCGCGACGATCGCGGCCTGCTCGCCCTGCGTGCTCCAGGCGTAAGCGAGCGCTCCCAGCACGAGGTCGTCGCCCGCGGGCGTGGTTCCGGCGCCCCGTCCGATGAGGGCGCGCAGACCCGGATCCGCCGCGTCGGCACGGTGCCCGGCTTGCGCCAGGGCGCCGCGCCAGCGTCCGCCGCGGGCCAGCAACTCCGCCGCCGTCGCACCCAGTCCGAGCGGCAGCGGATGCGCGCGCAACCAGCGGGCCGCCGCCGCGATATTGTCCCGGGCGCGCCGCGACGCCATGCCGGCGGCATCCTGCGGCAAGCGCGTGTGAAACAGGCGTACGCCGGCTGCGTCGATGCAGAGTTGCGGCGCCGGGGCCGGGCCGCCGCCGGAATCGAGCACACCGATGGCGCGTCCGAGATCACGCGCGCGCACGACGAGGTGCAAGGGCAGCAGCCCCGACCCCGGCGCGCTCATGAAGAGCACGTCATCGCATCCGGTTGCGGCGAGGCTGATGCCGCGGTTATGCGCGGCGAGGATGCGCGCGGTGCCGTGCGCCAGCGCGGCGCGCGCCAATGCGCTGATTGCAAGCGGCCGGATGGAAATCAGCTGCATTGCAGATGCCGGCCGCCTGCCGCGCGCTCCGTCGCGGCAGCCAACTAGAAACCGTACTCGACGCTGTGCGCAGTCCTGGCGACGATACGGCCGCGCTTGCACACGACGCTGCGCGCGGGCAGGTCGATGATGGCGTCGGCCACGCGTTGCGTATCGAGCAGGACCAGGTCGGCGTCCCGGCCGACTTCGAGCCCGTAGTTGGGAAGGCGCAGCGCCCTGGCCGGATTGGTGGTCAGCATCGGCAGCACCGTGGCCTGGTCGTCCGCGCCGCCGAGATGGCAGGCCGGCAGCGCGAGCGCGGCAATCTGCAGCAGGTCGCCGTTGCCGTAGGGGGTGAAGGCATTGCGTATGTTGTTGCTGGCGAGGCAGACGTTGACCCCGCCGTCGCGCAGCGCGCGCACCGGCGTGAGCGCGCGCCTGACCCGGGTTTCGTCCTTGCGTCCGCCCAGGTGCATGTCGGTGGCCGGCAGGCACATCACCGAAATGCCGGCATCGCGCAGCAGCGCGACGATTTCGTCGCGGCGCGCGGGCGCCGCCGCGCCCAAGGCGGTGAGGTGTCCGACGCTGACCCGGCCCTCGTACTTGTGCGCCATCGCCTGGCGCGCGAGGTACTCGATGGACATCGCATCGGCGTCGTCGCTGAAATCCTGGTGGAAATCGAGGTCCTTGTCGAAATCGCGCGCCAGGCGGAACACCCAGTCGATGTGCGCGCGCGCATCACTGTCGTTGTAGGGGATGGCGCCGACGACGTCCGCGCCTTTTTTCATCGCCTCGACCATCATCGCGTCGGTCCCCGGCGTCTTGAGTATGCCTTCCTGCGGAAACGCGACCACCTGGATGTCTATCACGTCCGCGAATTCGCGCCGCAGCCCGAGCACGACGTCAAAGCCGGTGAAACCCTGCGCCGGATCGAACTCGGCATGGGCACGTACATGGGTGCTGCCGAAGCCCACCAGCCGGCGCAGCAGTCTGCGCGAGCGTTCCTCGATGTCCTCGCGCGTGAACGTGGGCTTGAGCGCGGCGGTGACCGCGATCGCCTCCATCAGCGTTCCCGAGCGGTTGGGCTTGCGTTCCATCACGAAGGCTTTTTCCAGGTGCAGATGGCTCTCCACCAGGCCGGGAATCAGCGCGCGTCCCGCGGCATCGATCTCGGCGCGGCCCCGGCATTCCAGATCCGGCCCGATGGCTGCGATCCTGCCCTGCGCGATGGCCACGTCGACCAACGACGCCGCATCGTCCAGCCGCGCTTTGCGAAATACGAGGTCCATGGCCGCGTACTTTAACAGGACGCCGGGTTCGGGATCACTGCGAAACACCTTTTTCCGCTGCCAGCGCTTCCAGCGCCTGCACGAAGCAGGCGAGGGGCGGCCGCACCGTGCCCGCGCCCACCTGTCCGACGCCGGCTTCGCGGTGGGCGATGCCGGTATTGATCACCGGGGTGATCCCGGTTTCGACCACGCGCCGCACATCCAGGCCGAGACAGGCGCCCTGATAGTCCCAGGTCGGAATCAGGAACATGGGATTGGTGTCGACATAGATTTCGCGCATGTCCTCACTGATTTCGAGCGCCTCGGCGAAACCGCCGGCGCCGACGAAGCGGGTGACGCCCGGGGCCGCGATCATTGCGGCTCCGCCTATGCCCAGGCATTCGGTGATGGCGCTGTCGCCTATGTCCGGGTTGGCATCCGCCTGCGTATAGCCGGTAAAGAACAGGCCCGTGGGCATGTTCACGGGCGCACTGAACCAGCGCGCGCCGAGGCCGCTGACGCGGATGCCGAATTCGCGGCCGTTGCGCGTCATGGCGGTGACGATCGAGCCCGCGCCGACGGCGGCGGCCGCGTCCATGACGCATTTGCCGTAGGCCATGGCGATGTTGAGGAAGAACTGGTCGGTGCGCGCTAGGAAATGCAGCACCTCCTTNNAACTCGTCGCCCATGGTGATCGCCTGCGCCATCAGCGCCGTGAGATCGATGCCCTCGGGCACGCGCGCGAGCGCGGCCGCGAGCACCGGGCCGAGCACGTCGCGCATCCAGGCGAGGCGGGTCTGCACTTCGCCTTCGAACGCGCCGAAGCGCATGACCTTGCCTATGCCTTCGTTGAGGTTGCAGTAGGCGAGGTTGCCCTGTTCCGCGTTGCGCACCACCAGCACCGGCATGTGCGCCGAGGTGATGCCGCCCATGGGTCCGACGGCGGAGTTGTCATGGCAGGGCAGGAAGCGGATCTTGCCCGCGGCCGCGAACGACCTGGCCGCGGCCGCGTCCGCCGCCCAGCCTTCGAACATGCAGGCGCCGAGCACGGCGCCCTGCATGGGCCCGGTCATGTCCGGCCACGCGATGGGCGGTCCGGCATGCAGCAGGGTATAACCTTCGTTCAATGCCGGGATGCAGGTCTTGGCGGGTCTTACGTCGACCAGCCGTGGGCGCGCCTTCTTGATCTCGGCGATGACCGCCGCATTGGCCTGGTTCAGGGTTGCGTACACCATGTCGTGCTCCAGTCTATTGCAGCAGGCTGATCAGACGCTGCAGGCGCTCGTCGCCACCCGCCGCCGGTTCCCACTGTTGATGCACCACCTGTACGCCGTTGGCGTGCAGGTCGTCGGCAAAGCCGCGCAGGCCGACGTTGACCACGGCGGGCCGCGCGCGCAGCAGCGCCGGCGTCTCCATGTCGTTTTGATTCGGCTCGAGCACCGCCTGCGTCGCGAGCAGCACCGCCGCACGCGCGCTGGCGGCGATGACGATGCCCGCCTGCTCGAGTGCGGCGACCTGGGCGTCGCGGTCCTGCGGATCTTCCGCGGTGCCGGTGAGCGTGGCGATCACGACCAGCGGCGCGCATTCGCCGCGCGCGGCCTGCAGCGCGTTCACGGCGCGTGCCACTTCGCCCGCCGGGTCGGAATGCGCGCCGTATCCGAGCACGACGTCGAGCAGCAGCACGCCGATCGCGGGCTCGCCTGCAAGGGCCTGGATCATGTCATTGCGCAAGCCCGGATCTATCATCGGGTGCGGGCGGCTGCGCGTATAGGCGTCGTCTCCCAGATCGATGATGCGGTGTCCATCCGCGCGCAGCAGGTATCCGTCCGCGTGCGCGGTATCCGGCGCAAGATCCAGCGTCTCTGCCAGCAGCAGCGCGGCTTCGGTGGCCAGGGTGCCGCCGGCGTAAAGGCCGCAAATGCCGCGGCCTGCGACGCGGGGAAGGGCGGTCACCTGCGCATCGATGCGCGCGAGTTCCACCGCCAGCGCCGCCGCTTCGTCCAGAGTGCGCGCCAGATGCACGCGGCCGATGTCGCGCCTGGCGGGCCGCTCCCCCTGGAACAGCGCGACCGCCGGCTTGCCTATCGCCTGCAGGGCATCGAGGATGCGCGCCTTGACCGCCGCCGCAGGCGGCTTGGACAGGAACACGACGACCCGGCTGGCGGCGTCGCGCGCGACCAAATCCAGAGCGGTGAGGGCGCTGATGCCGCCGATGCGCTCGGACAGGTCGCGGCCGCCCAGTCCCAGGGCATGCGCGATGCCGCCCCCGAGGCCGGCGATCTGCGAGCCCAGCTCCTGGATGCCGCTGCCCGAGGCGCCGACTATGGAGATCGTGCCGGCTGGAATGCGGTTGGCAAATGCCAGCGGCGCGGCGGCGACGATCGAGGTGCCGCAGTCCGGCCCCATGAGCAGCAGCCCCTTGCTGCGCGCGAGGTTCTTAAGCTCGAGTTCGTCTTCCACGCTCACGTTGTCCGAAAACAGCATCACGTGGCAGCCGTCCTCCAGCGCGCGGCGCGTCGGCTCGGCGGCGTAGTGCCCGGCAATGGATATCAGCGCGATATTCGCCTCGGGCAGCAGCGCGCGCGCGCGTCGCCAGCTGCGCGCCGTCGCATAACCGGCTTTGCGCCTGCCGCGCGCGAGTTCGGCCAGGCGCTCCTTTACCTCGGCTGCAATCGCGGCCGCCGTCGAGGCCTCCTGCGCGTCGCTGTCGACCACGACGCACAGATCATTCGGCGTCGCCTCCGAAAGCGACGCGTGCCAGAGGCCGGTTTCGCGGTACATGTCCTTGTTGGCCGGGGTTCCCATCATCACCGACACGCGGTTGACCCCCGGTGCCGCGGAAAGGTCGCGCGACAGCAACATCAGCGTCACCGAATCCTGGAACGTGCCCTTGATCAGCATTGCATGCAGCATCATCGATTCTCCAGGCCGGCGATCAAGCTTTGGGCCGCGGCTCGCATTCAGGCTGCGCCGGGCGTGGACTGCCGCGGGGTCTCGCCGCCCGTCTTCTCGTTGGAGGTGTACGCCGCCAGGTCCGCGTCCTGCACGATATGGGTGCCGATCTCGCCGCGCAGCGCCGGAACGGCGGACTCGAGGCTGGTGATGATGGCGCGCTTGCCGCCTGCCTCGAGGAACTGGATCGCCGCCTCCACCTTGGGACCCATGCTGCCCGGCGGAAAGTGGCCGGCGGCGAGGAACGCGCGCATCTGCGACAGCGAGACATAGTCGAGGTCGCGCTGGTCCGGCTTGCCGAAATTCACCGCGACGCGCGCCACCGGCGTCAGGATCATCATGTCGCGGATGCTGAGGACGTTCGCCATGACGCCGGTGGTGAGGTCTTTGTCGATGACGGCATTGACGCCGTAGCGGCGGCCGCGCTCGTCGCGCACCACCGGTATGCCGCCGCCGCCGCCGGCGATGACCACGGTGTTGGTGCACATCAATGCCTCCACGAGCGAGATGTCGCAGATGTGCTTCGGCTTGGGCGAGGGCACGACGTAACGCCAGCCGCGCCCCGAGTCCTCCCGCACCTGCACGCCGAGTTCCTGTGCGATCGCTTTCGCCTCCTCCTCGCCGAAAAAAGGACCGACCGGCTTGGTCGGATTGCGAAAGCCCGGGTCGTCCGGATCGACTTCGACCTGCGTCACCAGACCGACGACGTGGCGCGGATTGCCGGCTTCGCGCAGGGCGTTCTCGAACGCCTGTGCGAGTATGTAGGCGGTTGCGCCCTGGGTCTGCGCCACGAGTATGTCCAGCGACTGCGGCGCGATGCGCGCGCGCGCGATGGCGCTGGCAAGCAGCAGTTTGCCGACCTGCGGCCCGTTGCCGTGAACGATGACCAGCTGGTTGTCCAGTTCGAGCAGCGGCAGCATTCTCTTTGCGGTCGCCGCGGCGATCGCCTTCTGCTCCTCCGGCGTGCCGCTGCCGCCGACCGGATCGATGGCGTTGCCGCCTATGGCGACGATCAGGCGGCGTGGAATCACGAATGAGTTGTTCATGGGCGCTAGCCTCCAGGAACTGCTGCAGCGAAACGAGTGCCCTATTCTAGGTAAGGCGCGGACGGGGTTTGTTTGAATCTTTCGAACAATGCGGAGCGCGCCTGCGCCGTCGGCGCGTGAATTCGCCGCATCCTACTGCGCTCCGAGGTAGGCGCGCTGCAGCGCGCCGTCCGCGGCGATTTCCGCGGCCGATCCCGACGCCACGATGGTTCCGCTCTCGATGACATAGGCTCTGTCCGCCAGGGCGAGGGCCAGGCCGGCCATCTGGTCCACCAGCAGTATGGTCACCTTCTCCTCGCGCAAACGGTCGAGCACGGCGAACAAGGCGTTGATGATGGCGGGGGCGAGGCCGAGCGAGGGTTCATCGAGCAGCAGCAGGCGCGGCCGCGACATCAGGCCGCGCGCGAGTGCCAGCATCTGCTGTTCCCCGCCTGAGAGCAGGCCGGCGCGCTGATGGCAGCGCTCGCGCAAACCCGGGAAGCGCTCGAGCATGGCCTCGACTTCGTGCTCCTCGGCATCGCGGCGCAGGAATGCGCCCAGTCGTATGTTGTCGAGCACGGTAAGTTCGGGAAACACCTGCCTGCCCTCGGGCACCAGTATCACGCCCTGCGCCGCCACGCGGTGCGCCGGCAGCTGCTGCAAATCCGCACCCGCCAGGTTGATACTTCCCTCGACCGGGCGGTGCAATCCGGCAAGCGCCCGCATCAGGCTGGACTTGCCGGCGCCGTTGGCGCCGAGCACGGCGACCATTTCATGCTCGCGTACCCCCAGGTCGATGCCTTTCAGCACCGGCTCCGCGCCGTATCCGGCGCGCAGTTGCGCCACATCCAGCATCTTTGCGCCCGCTGCGCCGCCCGCCGCCTTGCGCGCGCTCGGCCGGCCCGCATCCTCGCCGAGATAGGCGCGCTTGACCGCGGCATTCTGTTGCACTTCGCGCGGCGGACCGGCCGCGATGCATGCGCCNNGCGTCTATGACCACCACGTGGTCGGAGATGCCCATCACCAGCGACATGTCATGCTCTACCAGGATCAGCGCGATGCCGCTGTCGGCTATGCGCCGCAACAGCTGCGCGAGCCGCTGCTTGTCTTCGCCCGACAGGCCCGCGGCCGGCTCGTCCAGCAGCAGCACGCCGGGCGCGGTGGCGAGCGCGCGCGCGATCTCGATCAGGCGCCGGTCCACGTGCGGCAGGTCCGCGGCGCGGCGCGCGAGGTCGCCGCGGTAGCCGACGAAGGCCGCGAGCTGCTCCGCATCGGTCTGCAAGGCGCGCCGCCGCAAGCTGAGCTTGCCCTTGCACTGGGCAATGGCGAGATTGTCGTACACGGACATGCTGCCGAACAATTGCGAGGTCTGGTAGGTGCGTGCGACGCCGGCGCGCGCAATGGCATAGGCGGCTTGCCCGGCGAACTCGCGCTCGCCAAAACGGATCGCGCCCGCGTCCGGTTGATAGAAGCCCCCGAGCATGTTGAGCACGGTGGTCTTGCCCGCGCCGTTNNGGGCCGATGAGGCTGGTGATCTCCCCTGGCGCGGCGCTGAAAGCGACGTCGTTGACCGCCTTGATCCCGCCGAAGGCGATGGCCAGCTCTTTCACTTCAGCGCGCAGGGGTACGGCCGGCGTGAGTTGCAAAGCGGCCGCGGCTGCGGCATCGACGGCGCTGCCCGGCTGCTTGCGCCGCAGCAGGCGCGCGGTTTCGCCGACGATGCCTTCGGGCGCGATCCACAGGACCAACAGCAGCAGTCCGCCGAAGAACAGCAGCCGGTATTCGGCCAGGCCCGACAGCACTTCCGGCAGCAGCACCACGACTGCGGCGCCCACCAGCGGGCCGGTGACGGTGCCCGCTCCGCCGATGATCACCACCAGGACGAAGAGCAGAGACTGCGAGAAGGTGAATGTCGAGGGCGTGACAAAACCTGACAGCGGTGCGAACAGACCCCCGGCTATGCCCGCGCACAGCGCCGAGAGCGCGAATGCGACGGTCTTGACCGCGACGGGGTTGAGGCCGATGGACTCGGCCGCCAGTTCCGAATCCTTCACGCCGCGCATCGCCTTGCCCCAGTCGCTCACCGACAGGCGCCAGAACGCATACAGCAGTACCGCGGCGATGCCGATCGCGAGCAACGCCACGCCGCGCTCGCCGAAGCTCTCGCCGAACGCCGCGGGAGAGGGAATGCCCATGATGCCGTTTTGTCCGCCCGTGAGGCCGCGCCACTCGACGGTGATGTTCTCGACGATGAAGCCGAAAGCGATGGTGATCATCGCCAGATAGGGGCCGCGCACCCGCAGCGCAGGCAGCGCCAGCAATGCTCCGGTCAGACCCGACAGCAGCGCCGCGATCGGCAGCGCCAGCGCGAACGGCAGTTTCGCGCTGGTGGTCAGAATCGCGACGGTATAGGCGCCGATGGCGTAAAAGCCGACGTGGCCGAAGGAAACCTGGCCGGTCAGCCCCACCAGCACGTTGAGACCGATGCCGACGATGGCGGTGAGCGCCATGGTGGCGATGATGAATACGTAATAGCCGTTGGCCAGGCCCGCGAATACCGCCGCGGCGATCAGGCAGGCGGCCACCGCGGCCGTGGGCAGAGGCCGCAGTGCCGGCTTCATACCTTCTTCACCTCGGCGCGCCCGAACAGTCCGTTGGGTCTCAGCGCCAGCGCAATGATGACCAGCGTGAAAGTGACGATCTGCGTGTAGCTCGATCCGAGCAGCGCCGTCACCAGGGCTTCGATCACGCCGAACAGCAGGCCTGCGAGCATCACCCCCCAGGCGCTGGTGATGCCGCCGAGTATGGCAACCGCAAAGGCCTTGAGCCCGAACAGGGTGCCCATGTCGGAATGCACGTTGAACAGCGGCGCGATGAGTATGCCCGCGGCGCCGGCAAACATCGTCGATACGGCGAACGCCGCCGACACGGCGAGTCCGACGTTGATGCCCATCAGGCTCGCGGCGTCGCGGTTCTGCACCACGGCGAGCAGCGCCTTGCCCAGCCGCGTGCGGCGCGAGAACGTGTGCAGCAGGCCGGCCATCGCCAGTCCCGCGACCGGAATCGCGATCTGCAGCGGCGACACGCCCACCCCGAAAACCTGTATCGACCCGGCGAGCGACGTAGGCATGGGAAACCCGCGCGGCTCCTTGCCGAAGGTGAACAGCACCATGTTGTCGGCCACGATGCCGATGGCGACGGTGGCCATGAGCCAGGCGTTGGAGCCGCGCCGCGCGAACGGCCGTATGCCCACCAGCTCGACGACGATGCCGTAGAGGGCGCACAGGGCGAGCGACGCGGCCGCGGCAAACGCCAGGGGCCAGCCCAGCCCGACCGCGAACGTATAGGCGAACACGGCGCCGAGCATCATCGAACTGCCCTGCGAGAAATTCACCGTATTCGAAACCGAATAGGTGATGTAGAACCCCAGCGCGAGCAGGCCGTACATGCTGCCCAGGCCGAGGCCTGAAATCAGGGCTGAGGTAACGAGCATGGCTGTCGGGAGCCCCCCGCCTTGGCGGCGGGGGTATTGCGCCCCCGGAAACGGATTACTTCATTGCCACCGGAAGAATCTGATTGTCGACAAAATGCGTCCACACATAGTCGTTCTCGTTGATCGCGTCGTGCACTTGCGGCGAGAACGGCTTCGCATATTTCTTGATCAGGCCGTCGTAGCTGTCGATCTTGTAGAAGCCTTCGCGGATGGCATCGCCGTCGGTGCTGCCGGCCTTCTGGATCGCCAGCGCCACCAGGTGCATGGCGTCGTACGCGTTGGCCACGCCGACTGCCGGCGTCACGTCGCCCGGACCTTTGATGTCGGGATATTTCGCCTTCAGCGCATTGAGCACTTTTTCGCCCACCGGCGTCTGCTTGCCGAAGAAACTGTAGGTCTGAACGAAGTGTACGTTCGTGGCGCTCGGGCCGGCCAGTTCGGTGAAGCGTCCGCCGGCGGGACCCCAGTGCGAGGCGATCGGCACTTTCCAGCCCATGCGGTCCAGCGATTTCACCACCTGCGACGAAGGCCCGACGTTGCCGACCAGGAAC
>DKBI01000060.1 GCA_002451175.1 Betaproteobacteria bacterium UBA6904 | reverse complement strand
GGGATCGTACTATCATCGCCGCCATGTCCGCCGCTCATGATGCGCTGGCCGCCGAATTGATCGCCCTGCACGACGCCCCGGGGGAGGTCGCCCCGTTCAGCGAGCGCTATCCGGGGCTCACCCCCGACGACGGCTATCGCGCCGCCCGCCATCTGCACGCGCACCGCATCGCCCGCGGCTGGCGGCCGCGCGGCCGCAAGATCGGCTTCACGAACCGCACGATCTGGCCGCGCTACGGCGTGTACGAGCCGATGTGGGGATGGGTCTACGAGCAGACGCTGGTGTACGCGGCGAACGGCCGGGCGCGCGTGCCCCTCGCCGGCCTGACGCAGCCGCGCATCGAGCCGGAAATCGCCTTCAAGCTGAAAGCCCGGCCCGCGCACAGCCGCGACCCCGAGAAGCTCCTCGAGGCCATCGAGTGCGTGGTGCACACGGTGGAAATCGTGCAGTGCCACCACCCGCAGTGGAAGCTGACGATCGCCGACTGCTGCGCCGACAACGGCCTGCACGGCCGGCTCGTCGTCGGCGCGCCGATGCGCATCGAGGAAATCCCCGGTCTCGCGGCCCGCCTGCCGCTCGCCGAGGTCACCCTGCGCAAGGGCGCCACGGAGGTGGACCGCGGTCGCGGGGAGAACGTCCTCGGCAGCCCGCTCCTTGCGCTCGCGTTCCTCATCGACGTCCTGGCGAAGCAGCCGGACGCGCCGCCGCTCGAGGCGGGCGAGATCGTCACCACGGGCGTGCTCAGCGACGCGCATCCGGTGCGCCCCGGCGAGGTCTGGAGCACGTCCTTCGCGGGGCTGCCGCTGCCGGGTTTGACGCTCGACTTCGCGTGAAGCGTCCGCTCGAAGGCATCACCGTCGTCTCGCTCGAGCAGGTCATCGCCGGGCCGTTCTGCACGCGGCAGCTCGCGGACCTGGGGGCGCGCGTCATCAAGGTCGAGCGTCCCGGCGCTGGCGATGCGGCGCGCGGCTACGACCGCACGGTTCACGGCCTGTCGTCGCATTTCGTCTGGGTCAACCGCTCCAAGGAGAGCCTCGCGCTCGACGTCAAGCACCCGGCGGCAGGTGAAATTCTTGCGCGCCTGCTCGCGCGCGCCGACGTCTTCGTGCAGAACCTCGCGCCGGGCGCCGCGGAGCGGCTCGGTCTGGGCGCCGAGGCATTGCGCGCCCGGCATCCGCGCCTCATCTGGTGCGGCATCTCGGGGTACGGGCCGGCCGGCCCCTTCGCGGAAAAGAAGGCCTACGACCTGCTCGTGCAGTGCGAGGCGGGCCTGCTCTCGGTGACGGGNNGGCGTCGGCGCGACGCTCGACATCACGATGTTCGAGTCGCTCGGCGAGTGGATGGGATTCCCCGCGTACTTCACCGGCTATGGCGGCACGCCGCCGCAGCGCTCGGGCGCGTTCCACGCGACGATTGCGCCGTACGGACCGTATCGCGCGGGCGACGGCCACGACGTGTTTCTCGGCGTGCAGAACGACCGCGAGTTCGCGCGCTTCTGCGAGATCGTCCTGCAGCAAGGCGCGCTCGCCGGCGACGCGCGGTTTTCCACGGGCCCGGCGCGCAATATCCATCGCGAGGCGCTGCGCGCGGTGATCGAAGGCGTGTTCGCCACGCTCACCGCGGCGCAGGTCATCGAACGCCTGGAGCGCGCCGACATCGCCAACGCCAGCCTCAACACGATGCAGGAATTCTGGGAGCACGAGCAACTTCGCGCGCGCGACCGCTGGCGCGAGATCGATTCGCCGGCGGGGCCGCTGCGGGCGACGAAGCCGCCCATGAATTTCGACCAGTTCGAGCCGCGCATGGACGCGGTGCCGGCGCTCGGGGAACACAGCGGCGCGGTGCTCGGCGAGCTCGGCTACGGAGAGGCGCAGGTCTGCGCGCTGGCGGCGGAAGGCGCCATTGGCCTCTGATCCGATGGGCGCCCTTGCCGCTTGCGTCGAGCCGCGCTCTACGCGGCCACCGTGCGCGCTTGCCTTCGTGGAGGAGATTCGATGACGTGGTTTACACCGTGCATGCGCCTGGGTCTCTTCGCAGCCTGCGCACTCGCGGCCGCCGGCCTGCACGCGCAGGCCATCGCGCCGAACCCCAACCTGCGCGTCGAAGGCATCCCGGCGATTCCCGCGTCGCTCGCTCGCGCGGCCGGTCCATATACCGAGTTCCGGCCGCGTGCGCTCTCCGCCTGGCACCCGGTGCGCCGCGAACTCATCGTCGCCACGCGCGCGAAGAGCACGGTGCAGCTGTTCCGCGTGGCCGAACCGGGCGGCGTGCTCGCCCCGCTGACGGACTTTGTCGAGCCGGTCCGACGCGGCCTGTGGTGGCCGGCGCGGCCGGAGGTGCTCGTCTTCGCCCGCGACACAGGCGGCAATGAACAGGCGCAACTCTACCGCCTCGAGCCGGGGGCGAGTGAACCCGTCGTGCTGACCGACACCGCACGCCGGCACGCGCCGCATTCGCTGACGCACGCTCGCGACCGGATCCTCGTCACCTCGATGGACGTGGACCGCAATGCCGGATCCCGCGAGCAGCCCACGCTGGACCTCCGCCTCCTCGATCCGCTCCGCCCCCAGGACGCGAAGCACGTGGCAACGCTGCCCGGAACGGGTTGGGGCAACTTCGCCTTTTCCTTCGACGACCAACGGCTGGCCATGGTCGAGTTCCGCTCGGTCACCGACACCACGGTCTGGATCATGGACCTCGCCAGCGGTGAACGACGGCGCGTGCTGCCCGCACCGGGCCGCCCCGCCGCGCGCACGGTCGCGAGCGACGAGGTGAGCTTCACGCGCGATGGCCGCGGCCTGTTCCTCGCCACCGATCACGACGGCGAGTTCCGGCGCGCAGCGGTTCTGGACCTGGAGACCGGCGCGCTCGCGCCGTTCGGCCCGCAGAACGTGGATGTCGAGGAAATCCGCCTTTCGCGCGACGGGCGCCGGCTCGCCATGGTGACCAACGAGGCGGGCATTGGCGTGCTGCGGGTCTTCGATGCGGACACGCGCGCGGAACTGCCGCGCCCGACGGTGCCGATCGGCACCGTCAGCGGCCTGCAGTGGCATCCGGACTCCCTCGCGCTCGCCTTCAACCTCGATTCGGCGCAGAGCCCGGGCGAGGTCTACGTGCTCGATCTGGGCTCGGGCGCGGTCGTCCGCTGGACGGAGTCGCAGGCGCCAGGCCTCGACGCCTCGGCATTCCACGCTCCGCAGCCGATCGCATGGCGCAGCTTCGACGGGCGCGAGATCGGCGGGTTCATCGTTCGGCCGGGCCCGCGTTTCACGGGCCCGCGCCCGGTGCTCGTGCAGATCCATGGCGGGCCCGAAGGGCAGGCTCGTCCGCGGTTCATCGGCCGTTCGAACTACTACGTCAACGAGCTGGGCATCGCCATCGTGACGCCCAACGTCCGCGGCTCCACGGGCCAGGGCCGCGGGTTCGTTTCGCTGGACAATGGCGTGCTGCGTGAGGACGCGGTCAAGGACATCGGCGCGCTGCTCGACTGGATCGCGACCCAGCCCGATCTCGATGCACGGCGCGTCGTCGTCTCGGGCGGCAGCTACGGCGGCTACATGAGCCTCGCCACCGCCGCGCACTACGCCGAGCGTATTGCGGGGGCGATCGACGTGGTCGGCATCGCGAACTTCGTCACGTTCCTCGAGCGCACGGAATCCTACCGCCGCGACCTTCGCCGGGCGGAATACGGCGACGAGCGCGATCCGGCGATGCGCCGCTTCCTCGAGCGGATCTCGCCCGTCAGCAACGCGGCGCGCATCACCAAGCCGCTGTTCGTCGCGCACGGGCGCAACGACCCGCGCGTGCCCTACACCGAAGCCGAGCAGATCGTCGCGACGGTGCGCCGCAACGGCGCACCGGTGTGGTACCTCCTCGCCGACAACGAGGGGCACGGTTTCGCGCGCAAGGAGAACAGCGACTACTTCTTCTACGCGACGGTGCGCTTCCTGCAGGAGTGGCTGCTGGCGCGCTGAGGGGCTAACGGCCCTCGATGCGCGCCGCTCGCGCGAGGTCCTTGTGCACGCGGGCCACGCGCTCGACCTCGCCCCGCGCCGGGAAGCGCTCGTAGAAGCCCTTCTCCCGGAACATCTCCGCCATCTCCGACCACGGCGCCAGCCGCTGCGCCCAGCGCGCCTCGCGGCCGTCCTCCGGGCCGTCGTCCTCCTTGGCCAGGTCGGCGCACACGCGGATCAGCGCCTTGATGGTGACCGGCTTGGTCACCATGTACGCCTCGTTGCCCCAGCGTTCCTCGCCGAAGGCGGCGCGCGCCGCGCGCAGGAAGTCGCGCACGACGGCGTAGTAGCGCGGCACCTCCTTCGCGCTGCCGCCGGCGAGCTGGATCGAGCGCCAGCGCCCGCGCACCCAGCGGTGCAGCTCGTTGAACAGCTCCGCCTGCAGCACCCACTTGTCGCGCTGGCTGCGCCCCCCGAGGCGGTTGATGCGGTAGCGCAGCGGGCTGTCGCCCTCGCCGTAGAGACGCTCGACGAGGCGCGCCGCGAACTTGCGGTCGGGCGCCGCCCAGGACACGCGCTCGTAGAGGTCGATCAGGTGGCTCTTGTTGATGCGCGTCGGCGTCGAGTTGATGATGACGAACATCTCGGCGGCGAAGTCCTCGGCGCGGCCGTCGAAGATCATGCACGGGACGCTGATCGTGGCGGCGTCGTTCGGCCGCTCCTGCATGTAGAAATGCAGCGCCGCGAGGCGGTGCTGGCCGTCGATGATCAGGAACTTGCTCTCGGGCTCGCTCAGCGAGCCGACGCCGTCGCCGCTGGCGCGGAAATTCAGCCGCTCGGACGTGTAGAGCAGGATCGTGCCGGGGATGGCCGGCTGCGTGACGGCGGTCTCGTAGAAATTGGTGAGCTGGCGCACCTTGGCGCGCGACAGCCCGCGCTGGAAGGCGCGATCGCTGCTTTCGATGCGCGAGATGAACTTCGCGATGTCGTCGTCGCGCGCCACGCGCGACGCGGGAATCTGCTCGTGCTCGCCGTAGAAGCGGCTGATGAAGCGCACCCGGGCGAGCAGATCCTTGGCCCGATAGCTGACGAAATAGAAGATCCCGTCCTTCTGGCGGATCTGCGTGGCTTGCACGGTCAACCCCTTTCGGCCCCGCCCCCCGGCGGTCGTCGGGGGAAATATACCCGACCCCGCGATTTCAGGCAGGCTCGCGAGCCGTCCGGGGACCGCCCGCTAGCAGGCTGGGCGCATCAGGGCCTGCAGCACCCCCCCGGTTCGGCGGTCCTGCACGAAGGCCGCCACCCCGGAATGGGCCGCCACGGCCTTGGGCAGGAGCGGCAGGCTCTGGAGGCTCTGCGACCGTCCGTCGGCCCCGAAATCCAGCGGGCCGACCCATTCCAGCACGACGTAGTCGTGGGACAGCGTCTTTCCCCGGTTTTCGCCGCCCGCAACCTGCGACTGGAGCTTGTTTTCGTAAGCCGCCAGAAAGAGCTGCGCGCCGGACGTCGCGGCAGGCTCACGCAGGCTGGCCTGAACGCCGACCTTGAAGGCCCCGTCTACGTGAGCAATCTGCAGCTCGATGGTGGCCGCGGCGGCCTGTCGGTTGATCCGTTCGACCGCCTCCGCGAACTCGGCGCCCTGCCAGCCGCGAAAATCCCGCCCCTGCAGCATCACCTGCGGGGTGTAGACGACGCGGGCGCGTTGCACCTGAGCCAGCTTGCGCTGCCGGGCGCTGAACCGCGCCTTCGCGTAGGGATCCTTCCAGCCAAGGTAATCCCAATAATCCACGTGCAGCGCGATCGGCACGACCTGCTGTCGGCTGAAGCCCTGGCCGGCAAGGGAGGACAGCCATCGGTCGGCCGGCGGACAGCTGTCGCAGCCCTCCGAGGTGTANNGCAAAGCTGACGGCGCGACCGGATAATGTCGCCGTCGCGGGCCACGTCGTTTCGGCCCGCTCAGCCATCGCCCCGATGATTCGCCTATCCGTCCTCGACCAATCCCCCCTCGTCACCGGTCACAGCGCCCGGCAGGCGATCGAGGCGACGCTCGCCCTGGCCCGTCTCACGGACGGGCTCGGCTACCACCGCTATTGGGTGGCCGAGCACCATGCCATCGCGGCGATCTGCGACCCCTGCCCGGAGGTGCTGCTCGCCCGCCTGGGCGTCGAGACGCGCAACCTGCGCATCGGCACGGGGGGCGTGCTCCTGCCCTATTACAGCCCTTTCAAGGTGGCGGAGGTCTTCCGCATGCTCGAGGCGCTCTACCCAGGGCGCGTGGACCTGGGCATCGGGCGCGCACCCGGCGGGGACGCGCGGACGGCGCGCGCCGTGGGCGGCGGGCACTTTCCGGACGCCGACCGCTTCCCGCAGCAGGTCGTCGAGCTGGTGGGCTACCTGGATGGCGCGCTGCCGGAAGATCATCCGGATCGCGGATTGCGCGTCCAGCCGGAGGGCGACACGGCGCCGGAGGTCTGGCTGCTCGGGTCCTCGGACTACAGTGGTGCGCTCGCCGCGCATCTGGGCCTGCGTTTTGCGTTCGCGCAATTCATCAGCGCGCACGGCGGCGATGCCGTGATGCGCGCCTATCGCGCCGGGTACCGCGCGTCGGCGCGCGAGCCCGCGCCGCACGCGCTGTTGTGCTGCTTCGTGATCTGCGCGCGGACCGACGCCGAAGCCGAGCGCGAGGCGCAGGTCATGGATCTGCGCCGCCTCGAAATGGCGCTGCGGCTGGAGAACCCCGTACCGACGCTGGCCCAAGCCGAAAGCCGGACCTACAGCGCGGAGGAACGCCGCTACATCCAGTCGCAGCGCGCCCGGGCGGTGATCGGCGACCCGCAGCGCTGCTGCGACCGGCTGCAGCAGCTGGCCGAGCAGTATGCCGCGGACGAGCTGATGATCGTCACGATCACCGGCGACTACGCCTCGCGCGCCCGGTCCTACGAGCTGCTGGCGGAGGCCTGGGCGCGTCAGTAGGTCTTGAAGCGAGGATGGTCCGGATCGTCGATGTCCATCGAAGGAAAGTTCGTCCCCGTCGCCGGTTTGCCCGGCACGCTGTCCGGCGCTGCGCCCGCTGAGGCGGTCGCCGGCCGCTTCTCCGGGGTCGCGACGGCGGCGCCGCGCTGGACGGAGCCGCCGAGCACCGCCACCGCCTCGAGATAGCCACGCTCGCGCGCGACGTCCACCGCAGTGCGACCCTCGCGATTGCGGGCGCCTGGCAAGCGCGTGCGCGCAGCGAGCAGACGGACCGTCGGCACGTCCCCGCTGTCCGCCGCGCCGTGAAGCGGCAGATTGCCGCGGATGTCCGCCTGGTCGGGGTCCGCCCCGCGCGCGAGCAGCGCCTGCGCAGTCACCGCATTGCCGGTCAGCGCGGCCCAATGCAGGGGCGTCTCGCCCGCGTCGTTGCGCGCGCGCGGATCTGCCCGCGCGCCCAGCAGCAGCTCGGCAAACCAGGGATCCGTGTGCAAGGCGGCGAGGTGCAACGGCGTTTCCCCGGAATTGGCGCGCGCGCCGACGTTCGCCCCGGACTGCAGCAGCAGCACCGCGATGTTGCGCATGCCCTTCTCGACGACGCGATGCAGCGGCGTCTCGCCATTGGGCGCCCTCGCCCGCGGACTGGCCTGCCCGCTGACCAGCAGTCCCTCGGCGACCATCGGCTTGCTCTCGGTGATCGCCTCGAACAGCCGCTCGTCCGGCGTCTGCGCCGAGGCCGTGAACATCATGCCCGCAAGGGCGAATGCCGCAAGTCTGCGCATGGCGAAATTCTATCGGCGCCGGGCCCGTCCCGCGCGCCTACCGAGCCGCGAATTCGAGATGGGCGAACTGTCCGACGAGCAGCACGACCATCGACCAGAGCGCGGCACGCAGCCACTTGCGATAGGTTGGCGCGTCGATGCGCTCGCGCAGGCGCATCCCCGAATACAGCGTGAGCACCGCGGGAACGGCCAGGACTCCCGCCGTCAGCCAGAACGCGGGCGCCACGTTGCCGTACACGGCCCACGTGCCGACCTGCACCGCCTTGCCGACGCTGAAGCACAGGTTGAGCGTCTGCACGGTGGCGAGGGGCGAGGTGCCGAGCAGCATCAGATAGATGATGAGCGGCGGCACGGCGACGTTCGCCGTCGCCTCGAAAAGCCCTCCCAGCAGGCCGACCCCGCAGCCGATGGCGACACGATGGCGCTGCACGAAGGCGCTTTCCCCGCGCTTGAGACGGTCGAGACTCAGGAAGACGAGAATCAAGAAGGCAAGCACGAGCAGAAAAGGGGCCGGCCGGGCGCCGATCAGCACGCGCGTGCCGGCATAGGACGCCACGCCCATGCACAGCGGCAGGAACCAGAACCGCGCGACCGCCTCGCGCCAGCCGCCGCCCCGCAGGACCGACAGCACCACCATCACCAGCGTGACCGGCGCGACCAGCACGATCGCCGTCTTGATGTCGATCGCGAGCGCCACCAGGGGCGTGGCGACGAGCGGAAAGCCGAGGCCGAGCGCGCCGTGCACGTAGCCGGCCGCCATCAGCACCGCGGCGACGAACACCCATTGCCAGACGCCCAGCGCGTCGAGCGTCACGGCAGCGCCCGGGCAAGCACTTCGGCCAGATGCAGCGTCGCGCGCCCGGTGAGCTGTTCGATCTGCTCGCGGCAGGAAAAGCCGCTCGCCACGATGAGCGTCTCCGGCGCCTGAGCGCGCACCGCGGGCAGCAGCGAGAGCTCGCCGATCGCCTGCGACGCCGCGAAATGCTCGGGCTTGAAGCCGAAGGCTCCGGACATGCCGCAGCAACCGCTGTCCGGCGCCTCGACGTCGAGCCCCGCGGCCGCGAGCAGCGCCAAGTCCGCCGCCTGGCCGCCCAGCGCTTTCTGATGGCAATGCCCGTGGACGAACGCGCGCCCGGCGAGCGGCGGCGGCTGCCAGCCGCGCGCAGCGAGAAATTCGGCAAGCGACACGGCGAGCGTGGCGAGACGCGCGGCGCGCGCGTCGTTCGGCAGCATCTGGCGCATTTCGTCCCGGAAGACCGACAGGCACGCGGGTTCGAGCACGATCACCGGGGTCCCGGCATCGATTTGCGGCGCCAGCGCCGCGACGATCTTCTCGAGCGCCGCGCGCGCGCGGTCGAGCAGGCCGAAGTCGTAATAGGGGCGGCCGCAGCACAGCCCGCTGCGCGGCCACTCGACCCGGCAGCCGGCGTGCTGCAGCACGCGCACCGCGGCCACCGCGGTCTCCGCCCGGAAACAGTCGTTGAACGTGTCGGCGAACAGCAGCACCGGTTCGCCCGCCGCTGCCTGCGGCATCCGCGAACGCGACCGGAAACTGCGCGCCGAGAGCCGCGGCAGGCTGCGCTGCGACGCGATGCCCGCGATGCGCTTGGCGAGCGCGCCGATCGCGGGCGCCTGCGCGAGAAAATTCACCAGCTGCGGCAGCCTTGCGGCGAGCGGCGCCCATTCCCCGATGCGGCCCATCGTGTGCGCCTGCCGCGGCAGCGTGCGAGTCGCGTAATGATGGTGGAGAAACTCGGCCTTGTACGCCGCCATGTCGGTGTGCGTCGGGCAATCGCTCTTGCAGCCCTTGCAGGCGAGGCACCAGTCGAGCGCTTCCCTGACCGCCTCGCTGTCCCAGCGTTCGGTGATCAGCTCGCCGCGCAGCATCTCGCCGAGCAGCCGCGCGCGCCCGCGCGTCGAGTAGCGCTCCTCGCGCGTCGCTCGGTAACTGGGACACATCGTGCCGCCCTGCGCCGAGCGGCACTTGCCCATCCCGACGCAGCGCTCGACCGCGCGCGTGAATCCGTCGCCGATCTCGCTCGTGAACGCGAGGCGCGTCGCCAGCGTCACCGGCCGATAGTCCGGGCCGAGGCGCAGGTTTTCGTCGGCGCGGTACGGCTCGCCCCGCGCATCGANNGGCCGTACAGGATGGGGAGAAACTCCGCCTTGGCCTGTCCGTCGCCGTGCTCGCCCGACAGCGATCCGCCGTAGCGCACGACCAGCTGCGCGGCCTCCAGCAGGAAGGCGCGCCAATGCGCGACGCCCTGCGGCGTGCGCAGGTCGAACGTGATGCGCGCGTGGACGCAGCCGTCGCCGAAATGCCCGTAGAGCGAGGTCCGGTAGCCGAAGCGCGCGACGAGCGCGCGGAACTCGCGCAGGTAATCCCCGAGGCGCAGCGGATCCACCGCCGCGTCCTCCCATCCGACCACGGGATCCGGCCCCGGCGCGCCCCTCAGGTTGAGCGCCGTCGCCGAGGCGCCCGTTTCGCGCAGCGCCCAGATGCGCTCGATCAGCGCGCGCTCTTCGACCAGCGCGCCCCCCGCGGTCTGCTGCAGCGCCCGAGCGCGCGCGACGGCCTCGCGCCGATCGTCGGCGCCGAACTCCACCATCAGCCAGCCATTGCCCGGCGGCAGCAGCGCGATGTCGGCCTGCTTCAGCCCGCGCTCGCGCAAGCCGCCGATGATGCCGTCGTCCAGCCCCTCGCAGGCGATCGGGCCGGCCTCGAGCACGCGTGGCGCCGCATCGCCCGCGGCGCAGACGTCGTCGAACCCGATGACGAGCAGCACGCGCTCCCGGGGGCTCTTCACGAGGCGCGCCACCGCCTGCAGGGTCAGCGCGCAGGTGCCTTCCGAGCCGACCAGCGCGCGCGCGACGTTGAAGCCGTTCTCCGGCAGCAGTTGGTCGAGGTTGTAGCCGGAGACGCGCCGCGGAATGCGCGGAAAGCGCGCGCGGATCCGATCGCCGTAGCGGTCGCGCAGGGCGCGCAGGGCGGCGTAGATCTCCCCCTGCCGGCCGCCGCGCGCGATGATGCCCGCGAGTTCGGACTCGCTCGTCGGCCCGCACCAGAAGCGCGCCCCGTCGTAGGTCAGCACCTCGAGCGCCTCGATGTTCTCCGCGGTCTTGCCGCCCATCACCGAGTGCGGTCCGCAGGCGTTGTTGCCGATCATTCCGCCGAGCGTGCAGCGCGAGTGCGTCGCCGGATCGGGGGCGAAGGTGAGCCCATGCGCCTCCGCCGCGTCGCGAAGGGCATCGCAGACGACGCCGGGCTCGACGCGCGCGGTGCGCGCCGCGGGATCGACGGCGAGCACGCGATGCAGATATTTCGAGGTGTCGAACACCACCGCGACATTCACCGTCTGGCCGCACTGCGCCGTGCCGCCGCCGCGCCCCAGCACCGGCGCGCCGTGCGCGCGGCAGGCGGCCACGCCCGCGACGATGTCATCGACCGAGCGCGGCAGCACGACGCCGATCGGCACCTGGCGGTAATTCGAGGCGTCCGCGGAGTACACGGCGCGTGCGCCGGCGTCGAAGCGCACTTCGCCGCGCACTGCCTCGCGCAGCGCCGCCTCCAGTTCCGCAGAATTCACGCGGCGAGTGTAGCCGGATCGAGCGCGTACAGCCGCGGCGGCAGCGGGCAGTCCAGCACGGCGCCGATCAGCCGCATCAGCTCGGCCTCCGCCACGTGGATCCGCCCGTCGAAGGTCACCGCGGCGAAGAGTCCCTTCACGAGGAGAGCCTGCTGCAGCGGCGCGAGCTCGCGCAGCGCGTTGAGCGCGCGCAGCGCGGTGTTGACGTCGAAGCCCGCCACCACGGCCGGCGCATCACCCAGATCCATCGCCTGCAGGCCCGCGCGCATCGCGGCATCGACGTGCCGGGCCCGGGCGTCCGCATCGTCGCCGCGCGCCCCCGCGTGCGCGAGCAGCCCGAGCACTTCCTGAACCGCCGCGCGCAGCTCGGCGACGCGCTTCGTCGTCGGCTTGCCCGGCCGCTTGCGCTCCGCGAGCTGCTCGCGCACCAGGGTCAGCACGGCGAATTCGTGCATGGACACGCGCTGGTCCGCGTCGATGACCACCCGCAGGGCCTGGAGCAACTCCGCCTTGTCCGCCGCCGAGCCGAGCTTCAGCGCGGGAAGCGCCAGATCGAGCAGCGGCAGGTGGAATGCGCTGCCGAGGCGCCGCGTGAACACGGCCAGCGCACGTGCCGATTCGGCGAGACGCGAATGCCCCGCCGCCTCGAGGGCGGCGATCTGCTGCACGAGGACCTCGTCGCGCGGCGCCAGAAGCAGCGAGACGACGACCGCGCTCGCGCCGCGCACCTCGCGCATCGCCTCGCGCAGCGCTTCCGGCAGCGACGCGAGAAGCCCGGCGGCGAAATCGACGTTCGAACGATCCATCGTGCCGACGAGTGCGGCGCTGGCGGCGGCTGAGCGCCCCCACGCCGTGCCCAGATCGCCGATGCGCCGGCCTTCGGCCCCGGCCGCCGGCGCGCTGCCTGCGAACGCGGAGCGCCCGAACGCCTCCTCGCCGCCCGCGGCGCCGGCGGGCGCCACCTCCCGCTTGCGCTGATAGGCGCTCGGCTGAAAACCCGGATAGACGCGCCGGATGCGCTCCTCCAGCGGGGGATGCGTGGCGAACAGGCCCGCCAGCCGGAACTGGATCGCCTGTCCGAAGAACAGGTGCGCGAGTTCCTCGGCGTAGCGGTTCGCGATCAGCCCG